>NZ_JBNHEQ010000092.1:0-4602 GCF_050016015.1 Dapis hubbardiae BLCC-M172 | reverse complement strand
AGTCTTCGGTACTGATAACTGATAACTGATAACTGATAACTGATTAAATTCCCTATAAATTCAAATCTAAAAACTCACTAAATTTCTTTTCTCTGATTGGTATTTTTACTTCCACACCTCCATTATTGCGACTTTTATCATCACCATTACCTGATTTTGTACCATTAACTTTTGTCTTAGGTTCATGTTCTACCTGAAATACATTTGCATAGAGATTAGCAATAATTTGTTTTCCGCTTTGAGTTAATTCCAAATAATTAAGAGCTGCAGGAATATAAGGATAAACCCCATTCCAGTAAAATTTCCCGTAGCTGCGTCGGAGATCCCCAGGAGATTTATAACCTAAAACTTTATTAGTACCAACTTCTTCAAATTCATAAAATAAAGCATTAATTTTGAGCAAATAATTCGGGTCACTTAATTGACCAATTAAATCTGCCGCCCTTGATAACCCAGAAAAATTATTTCTATCTTGATGAGTTTCTTCTGCCGGAACAGGAAAACGAGTTAATTCAATATTACGTTTTATTTGCTCCGCATCAATTAATCTATGACCACCAAAACGTTCATCTATTACTAATTTACCCCGGTCAACATGATAAGGTGTTAAGCTAGCTGCAGTAGCCCCATCTGATAAAGAAACCATCCCAGCATTTATTCCTGTAGCATATCGACCTAATAATTCTTGGTCTTCTCGACAGACTCCCTTCGTATAGCCAATATCATGACACAATAAAGAAATAATATAATGTAACCAATCTTCAGGAGAAACTCCACCTTCACGAATGTGCTTACCCCGCAAAATTTCTTGCCCCACAAGAGTAACTAACATTGTGTGTTCAACATTGTGATATAATGCGTCACAATTAGCGATATTTTCCAGAGCCATATTTCCTGCCCAGGCAATAATTTCTGGATAGTCTGGTTTAAAACCACCATAAGTACGATGGTATCCTGCTTGTAGCTCCTTGACAAAAGTATCTATTAAGATTTCTGTTGGATTAAACATTACTATTTCTTTGCACTCCAGTATATAAGTGTTACTCTGATAGCTTGAGCTGTAGCAGTTAGCCGTTAATTTATCAATTTATCAGAACTTGCTTTTATAATTAGTTTAATTGCAAGTCTAAATATCAACAAACTATTTTTTTAGTTTGACTTTTCTATTGTCTGCTTAGTTTAAAATTAACAAAAATTTATGGCTTCGCCAAGATACTTGTCAAAATAAGAAGATATATCGTTATAGGTCAGGTAAAAAGCAAAAGCCAAAAGGCATAATTTTACTAAAACAAGGTGTTCAGTATATACCAATCTTCTAAACTTAATGGGTACTACTATAATACATGAATTTAAGAAATTATGGACATACAGATTAATCACACTTGACACTCTGTAGCTATTATAGTTTTATTTTGGGGACATATACATACAAGAGGTATTTAGTATGTATGTCTTCAGTTTTTTAGTCAAAATCAGAACTCAGGAGTAGGAATTATAGATAAATTTGGCAAGACAGAAAAATTAAATTTGAAGGCTGATTTTTATTTCAAAACTGATGTTGATTTTTCCTAAAACTATAAGTTAGGAGTCAGGGTTCAAAAGCTATTAGCTGGTTTCATTAATTGATAATTGATAATGGATAATTGATAATTACAAGAAGGTTAAAACCGTTACGGAATTGAATATCGGGAAATATCCTAGCACTTTTTTTTCCCTATCCAAGGGGAGGCTTTAAACCAGAATTATTATTTAATAATTATTAAATAATAATTGGGTAAAAAAGCTTTTGCCTCAAATTTTGATTGAATAAATATTATCCCATCATCCCTAGCATATCTTGAGAGATAGAATTCTCTCTTAAGCTAAAACTACCATAAAAGACTTATCAATAGTAATTAAATAGCTCTAAAATTGGTTCTATATTACTGACCTAAAGAAATCTAATTAAAAAGATTTCAATAATTAATAATTAACAATTAATAATTACCTGCTCTTATAAAGAAGAGGATTTTGCTCAAGGAAATTTTTTTCTTCTCTTGGTCGATTCGATATGGCGCACTTCTGAATGTTCCGCATTCATGTCTGCGAAAGGCGAAGTGCGTTTGTGTTTAGCTAACGCTAAACGACCGCTTTTTTCTCCATGAATGGAGAGTCTTTATACCTTAATTTTCGGTAAATACTAATATAATCAGACAAAGAAGTTATTCAGAAAAGTGTTATGGTAACTGCAACAGAAGAAGGTATTTTTAATGGTACTATAGTTGATCTTTTGAGGCCACCTCCGGATAATGGAGACGGAGGTAGTATGGGTAGTAATGGGACAAGTCCCGATGGAGGTGGAGGTTCTGGAAGTTCGTTCAATGAAATTCTGGTTAGAGAAGATGACGACGAGCCAACCATTGGTACAGCAGGAGCAGATTCAATTGTGGGATCGGCAGATCGAGATTCCATAGATGCTAGAGATGGAGGAGATATAATTTTTGGCAATGAGAGTAATGATACACTTTTAGGAGGATTGGGTGATGATTCCCTATTTGGTAATCAAGAACAGGATTCTCTTTTAGGGAATAATGGTGAAGATACATTGTGGGGTGGTAGGGATAATGACTTTCTAGATGGAGGTGATGGTGAAGATACACTTTTTGGTAATAGAGGGAATGACTGTCTTTTTGGAAATTTAGAGGATGATTGTCTATACGGAGGTAAAGGAAATGATTGTCTAGATGGAGGTGAAGGTAATGATACTTTAGTAGGCGATCGCGGGTCTGACACTTTAACAGGAGGAACCGGAGAAGATACATTTGTTCTTGCTGAAAACACAGGTGGTCTGAGTGCATCAGAAGCAGATATTATTACTGATTATAATCGTGATGAAGATCGAATTGGATTAATAGGTGATTTGGAGCGCAATGACCTGGATTTTGACACAACCTTAGTAGGTGGGGAAAATGGAGAAAATGGGATAGTTATTAGGTTAAGAAATGACGAAGAAGATTTTCTGGCAATAGTTCTTGGTATAGTCGATGAAGATGACCTTGACTTCACAATTATCTGAGACAAATATTAAATACACTTTGGGTAGTGAATATTGATAATTGATATCTAGATTATGCAGCGCCTAAAACTAAGTTAGACTGATCCAAAAACCTATTCCCTGTTCTCTATTTCCTGTTCCCTATTAATATAATGCAAGGATTTCTTAATCTTAACAAACCATCTGGTATGACTTCCCACGACTGCGTAGCAAAGGTACGAAAGTTGCTACATCTCAAGCGTGTCGGACATGGAGGAACTCTCGACCCTGCTGCTACTGGTGTTTTACCTATCGCGGTAGGAAAGGCAACTAGATTATTACAATTTCTCCCCTCACAAAAAGCTTATATTGGTACAGTCAGATTTGGTACGATCACTACTACTGATGACTTAGAGGGAGAAATTGTTCAATCTGCACCAGTTCCAGAATTAATGTTGTCTGATATTGAAGCAGTGCTGCCAAATTTCTTAGGTAAAATTGAGCAAGTACCACCGAGTTATAGTGCAATACAAGTACAAGGAAAGCGACTTTATGATTTAGCGCGTCAGGGAAAAACAGTTGAAGTTCCCACTCGCGTTGTTGAAGTATTTAATATAGAAATTCTTGACTGGCGACCTGGAGATTTTCCAGAAGTAGATTTGGCGATCGCTTGTGGTAGTGGTACTTATATTCGAGCGATCGCCCGCGACTTAGGAGCAATTTTAAATACTGGTGGAACTTTAGCTGCTTTAACCAGAACAGAAAGTAGTGGTTTTTCTAGGAAAAATAGTCTCACTTTTGCAGAAGTGGAAAATCAGTTACAGGAAAATAAATTTAGTCTTTTATCTATGGAAATAGCATTGGCACATTTACCAGGGATATTTTTAGTTGCTGAAGATGGAAAAAGATGGTGTCAAGGTCAACGTTTACCCTATCAAAAAAGATGGGAAATAGAATCTGAAAAAACTGATAATCATTTCCGAGTATACAATCTAGAAGGTGAATTTCTAGGTATTGGGCAATTAATCAAATCCGAACAAAATTTATTATTAGCACCTCAAGTTGTAATTAGTAATTAACTATTTTCTAGTGTTTTGGATATAAATATAGCAATCAGAAATGATTTATGATATATTTAATAATAATTAATATCAATCAAAATCCTTTGATATTCTGACTCCTTGACTCCTAATTATATCATGTCCGGATAATTAGTGATAAAAAAACTTTCTCCTTTTGATACTTCCTTTTTCCCACTTCCCTCCTGACTCCTGACTCCTGACTCCTGACTCCTCCCTCGTTATTTATAACTGTTCAACCGGACATGATATTACCACTAAAAATCTCACAACTGAAATATAATATGATTGCTATACATAGCATCAATAAAATTGTTGAGATAAACAAATTTTGGATTTTGATCAAATTATAGGGGAAATTCTCCTGTGATTGCCTCTACACCTAGAGGTGATATCATGTCCGGATGTAATGGTATAAATAAAATATTTGGCGATCGAGAGGATACATTTTAATTTCTCCCCTACTCCCCTACTCCCCTACTCCCCTACTCCCCTACTCCCCTACTCCCC
>NZ_JBNHEQ010000091.1:12055-55735 GCF_050016015.1 Dapis hubbardiae BLCC-M172 | reverse complement strand
AGATGAGCAAGAAAAAAATACTCTTTCTCAACAGAAATATCAGGAACAATTAATCTATAAAAATCCAAATCAGGTTCAAGAAAAAATGAGTACAAACCTAAACAGTGCTATAGAAACAGAAACTCCAAATGAATCAATAGTCGTATCTATAAATTCCGATAATACAGATGAGCAAGAAAAAAATACTCTTTCTCAACAGAAATATCAGGAAAAATTAATCTATAAAAATCCAAATCAGGTTCAAGAAAAAATGAGTACAAACCTAAACAGTGCTATAGAAACAGAAACTCCAAATGAATCAATAGTCGTATCTATAAATTCCGATAATATAGACACTAATCTTTCAGAAAATAACAACAATTACTCTGAAAAGTTTCAACCAGAAAATAATCTACTAAAATGGAATAAAAAGCCAACAAAAGCAGAACAAGCAGCTATAGCACTTCAGGAAAGAAATACATATCTACACGAACTAGGCAAAAAACTACAAAAAGCACGAAAAATGCGTTATTTATCAATGAAACAAATTCATAAACAAACATTCGTGCCACTTCATTACCTAGAAGCAATAGAGAAAGGTGAAACAGAAAAATTACCAGAAGATGTATATCTTCGGGGATTCATCTTTCGTCTTGGCAATGCTTTAGGATTTGACGGAGTAACTTTAGCGGCAGAATTACCTATTTCCAATTCACTTCAAGGGTTAATGCCATCTTGGTCTAAGTCCAATAAGGATTTTGGATTTTATCTACATCCAGCTTACTTATACTTAGGTTATACAGCTTTAATGGCTGGAGCAGTAAGTGGACTAAGTTGGATATCTCAACAACCAAGTCCTGGAGCAAATATAATTCCAGATACACTAGAACCAGCTGATTCAGTTGCCCACTCAGATAGAGATTTAGAAACCACTCAAACACCTGGATTAAAATCTACTACAGGTAGTCTAGTTGTTGGTTCTGATATGGCTCCACCAGAAACAATGATTTAGGGCTTGCTGAATATAGTCATTTCAAATAAGGATGAAACACTTTTTTGCCTGAAACCCTTTCCAGGAAAGGAACACTCGTCCGAGTCTTATTCAGAATGACTATAAGTCTTTTAGTAGGAGTCGGGAGTTAGGAGTCGGGAGTCGGGAGTCGAGAGTCGGGAGTTAGGAGTCGGGAGTTAGGAGGAATGGAAATTCTAAAGTAGGTAGTCAGAAGAATAGTCCCTTAATTTTTCTGTGGAGCGTTACCTCAAAATGGTCACTTTTTCAGCTCCATCAACTGAAAAGCTGGTACTTTTTCCCGACCTAAAATTGTTCAAAGCTTTAGAGACTGTTTGTCAAATAATTATTAAGAGAGCACGGGAAGTGACTAAAATCTAAAAGCGGTAATGCTTCAAGGGATTGAAATAAGGTAGATAGAGAAGTATTCAGTACATATATTCCTAGATTTAATAGCAACAAAATATGTCAAGTATTTCTTCAGACCTATTCCCTCCATACCTATTCCCTCCATACCTGTTCCCTTTTCCCTATCTCCTTTTTATATTTCCTGATACACTCAATCTCTTATATTTTAATGCTTTGATGTTTAATCAGCAAACATGATTTAGATTTAATTTGTAATTAGAAGATTATCTCTATGTACAACTGTTTCAGCACCTGCATAGCCCAAAATATCAGGTATATTTTCTGAGCGACAACCTAGAATTTTTTGCAATTCAGCATTGCTATAGTTCACAAGTCCCCTAGCTATTTCCTCACCTTCTTCATTACATAGTTGTACAGCATCCGATGAATTAAACTCCCCTTCTACTTGAGTAATACCAGCAGCTAATAGAGATTTGCCCGACTCAGAAATGGCCTTAACTGCACCTTGGTCTAGATAGAGCTTGCCTGCTGGAACTAAAACATTGGCAATCCAGTGTTTGCGGGCATTTACTTGTTGTGGTTGAGGTTCAAACTGAGTGCCAATAGATTCTCCGTTGAGGATTTTTTCTATATTAGTAGGAATTTTACCATCAGTAATTACAGTTCGGACTCCAGCAGTTGTGGCAATTTTAGCAGCCTCAATTTTTGTAATCATTCCGCCAGTTCCTCGTCCACTAACAGACTCGCCAGTTTGAACTTCTAGTTCTTGGAGTTGTTCTATTCGCTCTACTAAGGTAATGGGTAAAGCATCTGGATTATTTCTTGGATCGGCTGAGTATAATTTATCAACATCAGTTAGTATGAATAACCAGTCAGCCTCGACTAAACTAGCAACTAAAGCTGAGAGAGTATCATTGTCCCCAAATTTTAGCTCTTCAACAGCAGTAGTATCATTTTCATTGACTATTGGGACTACACCCAGTCGCAAAAGTTGTTGAAATGTATTGTAGGCATTGACATAACTACTACGTCGTGATAAGTCACTTCTAGTTAGTAAGATTTGGGCAATTGTCTGCTGTAAAGATGTGAACAAGTCATCGTAAACTCGCATTAGTCGTCCTTGACCAACTGCTGCTACTGCTTGTTTGATGGAAATATTTCGGGGCTTTTCGGTTAGTCCTAAAAGATCGCAACCTACACCAACAGCTCCAGAAGATACTAAAACGACTCGATGTCCCTGCTGACGTAGATTGATAATAGTTTCAATTAAGCTAGAAATTGTGGATAAGGCTAAATTTCCGGTTTCTGAATTAGTTAGGCTAGAAGTACCTATTTTAATCACTATTGTATTCATAGAAATAATTGAATTTTTCAACTACTAATCCTAAGCGCAAAAAATTAGCCTTTAACTGAGTAAAATTGAAATATTTATCATTGGAGACTATTTGTAAAGCAAATATTTAAGAAGGTTAGTAAGCTTTTCTGGGAAGAAATTTAGAAGATTGTCCTTCTGAAGTGAAAAATTTTTGGCGATTGCCCTGCTATCCTAATATTTAGATAGGGATAGGGCTACTTTCAGATTTTAATGGTGGTGCATAGTAATGGTATTGGAAGTGTGGGAAGTGTGGCAGGTATAGGAAGTGGGGAAAAAATATATATATTATCACCATTACGCAAGCGGGACTACCCAGATTTTTTTACAAACACTCTCTTAAAATCATTTTTATAGTTAGTATGATAACTAATTTTTGATTCACTCGGCTCCCAAGAACTCCCTCAACATGATAAAACTTTGAAAAATTGATTCAGAATAGACACCTTTGAAAAACCTAGCCAATCCTAGACATTTTGAGGAATTGTCTCTCAAAGGTTGCAGATTAAGTCTTAACTGACTACGTTGGCTAAGTCACGACCACAATATGTGAACTCCAGCATATATGCTGGTCGCTCTAAATTAAGGACAGCGTTAAAGTACGCCAATCGGAAGTAGGTTTTGTACCGATAGTGTTTAGAGCATGAACAAGCCTAGCCAACATGATCGAGGAACACTTTACTGAAAAGGAATAGACACCACAATGTCTAATACTAATTACGTTTTCGTCATAGATACAAACAAAAAACCATTACAACCTTGCCCACCTTCTGTTGCTCGTAGATTGTTAAATTCTGGCAGAGCTGCTGTCTGGCGACGCTTTCCGTTTACTTTGATTCTCAAAAAAGCTGTGGAAAAAGTTGCAAAAACAACTTTAACCCTCAAGATTGACCCAGGCTCAAAATTTACAGGGATGGCTCTATTAGAAGGAAACAAGGTGATCTGGATGCTCTTAATTGAACACCGAGGTTCATTAATTTCCGAAAAACTGCAAAAGCGTTCTCAAAGAAGGAGAGCTAGGAGGACAAAAAATCTCAGATACCGTAAACCAGGATTACCTAATCAAAAGAAGCCTATTGGTTGGTTAGCACCTTCTCTCATGCACAGAGTTGAAACTACTATGACTTGGGTCAAACGATTAATTAAGTTTTGTCCTATTCAATCAATCTCAATGGAACTGGTTCGCTTTGATACTCAATTGATTCAAAATCCAGAAATTTCTGGTACTGAGTATCAACAGGGTGAATTGACAGGATATGAATTGAAAGAATATTTGTTAGAAAAATGGGGTCGTCAATGTGCTTATTGTGGCCGAACAAATACACCACTAGAAATAGAACATATTCATCCCAAGTCAAAAGGAGGTTCAGACCGAGTATCTAACTTAACTCTTGCCTGTACTAAATGCAATCAACTTAAGAGTAACCAAGATGTTAAGGAATTCTTATCAGGAAAGCCAGAATTATTAAAGCGAATACAAACCCAAGCCAAATTACCTTTAAAAGATGCACTACTCGGTTAATTCTTGTCGCTGGAAATTGTTCAATACATTAAAAACTACTGGGTTAAGGGTAATCACATAAGCGCGGGGGACAAACAAAATTTAACCGCAGAAAGCAGAAGTTACCCAAAGCGCACTGCATAGACGCGGCTTGTGTAGGTGAAGTGAATCAGTTAGACTTTAAAACCACTCAAGCTTTAGCTGCTATTTGCAAAGGGCAAGGTGGTAGACAGAAAGCAGCGGTCAATAAATATGGCTATCCCATCAGGTATAACCCACTCAAACCAATCAAAGGTTGGAATAGTGGAGACTTAGGGTTGAATATTGAAACTGGAGTTGTAGGTAGAGTTAATCCTCGCTCAAAATCAAATAGTTTTAATTTCACAGTGCCAGGACAAAAAGCCAAAAGTGTGAATATGAGTAAATTAAAACTTGTACATAAAAAAGACGGTTATACCTATACATTTGGTCCACATTTGTCCATAAATGTCTAGGAAAATGCTGTCTAAAACTTAACAGAATAGATGGTGCTTTTGGTATAGTGTCAGTGAATGGCTTGAATAGTATTCCAAATTGTATGAGATTTTCTGTATAGCAGTATTCGCAAATTTCACCGGAAAATTGGGTTTGAATCCTCCCCTGTTAAGAACATTCCTAGAAAATTGCAAAACTCAAATAGAATTTCATAGCACTAGCCCCTGCCAGCAAATTAAGATAAATTTGCAAAGACTGAACAAAAAAACCTATTAGTCTAATTAGGTGTGGTGGAGGAGAATCTAGGAGTGCTAAATAGAATGTCAACAGTATATTCAACAAATTTTACCAAAAATGGTCAAGCAAAACTACTGCGTGTCGGGGTAATAGGGGTTGGTAATATGGGACAACATCATACCCGTATCCTAAGTTTGCTCAAAGATACTAAGTTAGTAGGTGTAGCAGACATCAACGTGGAAAGGGGACTAGATACTGCCAGCAAGTATGGAGTTCGTTTTTTTGAGGACTATCAAGAGCTTTTGCCTCATGTTGATGCTGTCTGTATCGCCGTGCCTACTCTTCAACATTATGCTGTAGGAATGACCTGTTTAAAAGCAGGAGTCCATGTATTAATGGAAAAGCCGATCGCTGCCAGTATTGCTGAGGCCGAATTTTTGGTTAATACTGCTGCTGAAACAAATCGAATTTTACAGGTGGGTCATATAGAAAGGTTTAATCCTGCTTTTCAAGAACTCAGTAAAGTTCTTAAAACAGAAGAGTTATTGGCCTTGGAAGCTCATCGGATGAGTCCTTATTCTCATAGAGCTAATGATGTGTCTGTAGTTTTGGACTTGATGATCCATGATATTGACTTATTACTAGAGTTAGTAGCTGCTCCAGTAGTAAAATTGACTGCTAGTGGGGGTAGTGCTTCTAGTTCTGGAAATTTAGATTATGTAACAGCTACTCTTGGTTTTGCCAATGGTATAATAGCTACTCTAACTTCCAGTAAGGTGACACACAAAAAACTTCGTTCGATAGTTGCTCACTGTAAAAATTCTTTGACAGAAGCAGATTTTCTCAACAATGAAATTCTGATTCACCGTCAAACAACAGCAGATTATGTGACAGATTATGGTCAGGTTCTTTATCGTCAGGATGGTTTAATTGAAAAGGTTTATACTAGCAATATTGAACCTCTTCATGCAGAGTTAGAACATTTTGTCAATTGTGTGGGTGGAGGAAATGAACCTTCGGTTGGAGGAGAACAAGCTCTTAAGGCATTGCGTTTAGCTAGTTTGATTGAGAAAATGGCTCTTGATGGTTTAGCTTGGCATCCAGCAGATTCAGAATATAATTTGTTGAATACTTCAATGCTCAAAGTAGGTTAAAATATTTCCATAATTCCTCTAGGAATTTTTTAATAGAAGTATTATTTTTTTGATAAATTACTCCGCCTTATTTATATATATTTAGGCGGATTTTTATAGCAGTTTTCATGTTTTTTAGAGTACAGAGATTTCGGTTTAAAGGAAGAAGGAAGAAGAAAGAAGTTTTGTAGTCATGAAGTGAAAACCGCTATAAGTGGAAAAATGGAAAAAGAGCCAGGATTTGTATAAATATTTAAGGATAATTATCAGAAATAATTCAAATGTTTTTAATTATTATTATTCAGATTTGATATCAAATCTTTTCGCGTTCGGTATAAAAAATTTTCCATCTTTAAGTTATTCCCAAATCTTTCTATATCTCCCCATCTCCCCATCTTTCCCACACTCTGATATCTAATTACACCAATACTACAGGATTTGATATGATCTGGCTATCAGCTAATGGCTGATAACTTATACCAATTTGCAAAAAAAAATCATATACTTGGGTCAAACTTTAATTATTAAGTAATTAACACGGGCAGAATGACATTTTTGATAATTCTTAACCAAGAGTGTGTTAATTATTGCTCTGCTAATTAAATCTCAAAGCATTTACAGATAAAGATTTTAGCCTTTTTAGGTATTTAAAAATTACCTAGTTTTCAGCTCTTTCTGCACGGTTCCCGAAAAATCAAAAAGGAGCGCATTTTAGGCGCATAGTTGAGCAAAAAAATTACTCCCCTACTCCCCTTCAGCAAACCCTAATTATCTAATTATTCTTAGTCTTTACTTCTCCCAATACTCCCCTACTTTTGTACTCCCCTGTTCAAGAAAATGCAGCAAACATTGCTCGAATAACTATCTATAAAACCTAAATTATTAGGTTTTCTGTTCCCTAAAACCTATAACTTTCTAACTGACCAAGATTAAAAATTAGTATAGCTAAATACTTAGGGTTTGCTCAACTTAAAACCTTAATTGAGATGCACCCAAAACCTAACTATAACTAAATATTGAATCAGGTATTATCCATTCAGGACTGCTATACATATCACAATCTTTGCCTTAATCTTTAATTAGGGCAGTTTTTGGAATAATTATGATTAATTATCTCATTAATTTATTAGTTCAAACTGCACCTATGTAAATTCCTCAATAAAGGTGAAGAAAACCTAACCAAATGTAGAACTATTCCACCCCCACATCGAACCTTTAGCGTCAGAAAATTCTATATAAATTCGATTTTTTGGTACACCCAAAACTTGATGAACTTGTTGACAGAAATCTTGGCTTATTGTCTTTGTTTGGTTAGGATTCATACTACCAATGCTTTTAATTTCCATATAGCAAACTGGTTCATTACTATTACCACCAAAAGTCATGGGAATATCTGACTCAAAAATTGTCATTACATAGGATTCTGATTTGCTAAAATGTTTTGCCATGCCAGATGAAAGATTTTTGAGAAGGGTATCAATTTGATCTTTTTCTGGTTTGGAAACAGAGGTTTTAACTTTAATTAGTGGCATAACTAAATTAAATAATTAACTATGAACAAAATGAACGATTAAGGTAGGCATTCAGCTATAAAAATAAACCAACCAATTGTCTATATATATACCTATTTTACCCAGAGATTATTACTTACAAGATTGGCATAATTTCAGCAGCTCAGGAAGTAAAATGTTAAATTTATAGCAGTTTCCGACAATTTTTCTACAAAGTTTTAGGCTAGTATAACTGAATTCATAAATTGTAAGTATTCAGGTGTCAGCTATCAGCTAAATACCTTTGGCAGACAAATTACCCTTAAGAGATAAAAAAGTTATCTAAGTACAAATTAGCTAATTATTTATTATTATGTTTACTTCTCCCCTAACCTCCCACACTCCCCCAGCCAATCAAATATAGCAAGATTTTTGATAAATGGTATGATTCTATGCTGAATGCTGACTGCTAATAGCTGTTTGCGCAGCATTCCGCAGGAAATGCTTACCATAAATTAATTATCTCAAAGCACTTTTTATTTGATTTTGTATTAGGGAATAGCTGATAACTAACGGTTTCTAAAATTAGTGAGGTACATTTGTTTTTATTCTGATATTCTCCCTATTCCCTAAAAGTTAGAATTTTGTACCTCACAATGGGCGAAAATTCCTATTAATAGTAATTAACCACCATAATTCCAGCCTGTACTTTCTAACAATAGAGGGTCTCCCTCACGATGCACACCTGCTGCAATTACTTCTCCTACATATACAGTATGGTCGCCTTCTTCTACAGCACTAATAACTCTACATTCTACATAACCAAGAGTATTGGAAATAATTGGGCAACCAGTTTCTCCTAAATAAAATTCTACTTCTTCAAATTTATCCCCAACACGACGTTGAGGTTTGAAAAATTGTTGAGCTAAATCTTTTTGCTCTGCTGCTAAGAAACTAAGAGAAAAAACTCCACTAGCTTTAATCATGGCATGGGATTTAGATTCTCTATTCACACAGTTAACAATTAGGGGAGGCGTAAAAGATGCTTGCATTACCCAACTAGCGGTAAAGCCATTTACTTCATCACCATCTTTAACACCACAGATGTATAATCCATGAGGAATTTTACGCAGTATAGTTTTTTTTGCCTGTTCGTCTAGCAAAGTTTTACCTACTATATATTTAAGAGTTTGACATCTTTTATTTTAACCAAAGTAAATACATTCAAATCAACTCTAATCATTTAACTAAAATCTAAAAAATAGATAGTAAGCTTTGTGATATAATAAAGATTTTTACGGACTAATTAAATATTTAGGGCTTGCTGATTAAATCTTAAAGCATTGACAAATAAAGGCAAGTATCTTTTTGGAGTTGAAAAAAGTGCCTGGTTGTAGGTTCCTGAGAGCTAGAAAAAGTTAGCATTTTGGGCAAAATAATTGCAAAAGAATAAAGGGACAAAATATCGGACTACCTCCTTTATAATTCTTCGTTCCTCCTAACTGCTCTCTACTCTCCTACTCCTTCAAAAGACTTTTTCAGTAAACCCTATTTATATAATAATAATTTTTGATTTGTCAACTATAAATATAACTATAGCGCTATAGTTTTGATTCTACATATACAGTGTACTTACCTAAATCATAACTATACAATAAATATCCTATGTTTTCCCTAAATCACTTTGTCCAAAAATTAACTCATCAAAAAAATTGGCGTTTCATAGCAATAACATTAATAGTTACCACCTTAGCGATCGCCTGCAACAGCACCAAAACCACCACCACAACCTCAGAAACAGTAACCGCTCCCGAAGCAGGTACCGTCGTTTGGGCTAGATATAGAGATTCCGACACCCTCGACCCCCACAAATCAACATCACCCTTATCTAGACAAATAATCGATCAAATTTACGACACACTTCTTGCATTTGATGACCAAGGCAAGATTCAACCCAACCTAGCTAAAGAATGGTCGGTTAACGACAACGGCCAAGAATATACCTTCAAACTCAACGAAAACATCAAATGCCATGACGGCACAACCTTTGATGCAAAAGCTGTCAAATTCACTATTGATAGAGCCATTAACCCCGAAACACAAAACAGCACCAAAGATAGTTGGGGGCCAATAGAAACAGTAGAAGTTGTGGACGACCTCACAGTTAAGGTCAAAATGGCAGAAGCTTTTAGTCCCTTTCCTCGCTTCTTAGCCGACCCCTACTCAAGTATGATTTGTCCCTCAGCCATCCAAACCTACAACGAAAAATTTGGCATAGATGGGGCAATAGGTACAGGTCCTTTTAAATTTGTGGAATGGACTCAAGGGGAACAACTCGTACTCGAACCTAATCCAGACTACAAGAATTATGGGCGAACAGTAGATAATTCTGGTACTCCTTATATTAATAAGTTAGTAATTAAAACTATGCCAGAAGTAGAAGCTCGTTTAGCAGCACTCAAGTCTGGCGAAATTCATTTAACGGAACCTCCAATTACAGAAGTTTCTAATCTTAAGAAAGACTCTAATTTAAAACTTTATACTGCTGAAAATACTGGGCAAATAGTATTTTTAGAATTCGTTACTTATAGACCTCCTTTTAATGATAAAAAGGCAAGACAAGCAGTTGCTTATGGAATAGATGTGAAAAAAACGATAGAGGAAGTATTAGCAGGTTTAGTTAAACCTTCAGAATGTCCTATCGTCGATGTTATGTTTCCTAATGATGAAAAACTTTGTTCGGAGTTTAGTATTAAACCAGACCAGGAAGAGGCAAAAACTCTACTAAGTGAACTTGGTTATAGTGAAGATAAACCATTAGAAGTAACTCTCCTAACTTGGAGGGGAGGAAACCGTGAAAAGATTCTAGAAAATTTTCAAACTCAACTAGAAGAAGTGGGTATAAAGGCTAATTTAGAAACAATGGATATTGGCAGTCTTAATGCCAGAATAAAACAAGAAAATAGCCAAGCAGAAGGTAATGGTGTTATTGATATGATGGGATGGTCTTGGTACGACCCAAATTTTCTTTATAAATTGTGGCATTCTCCTGGTTGGATGGGAGGTTATCACAGTGATGAACTTGATACATTACTAACAGAAATGCGAAGTGCGACTAACTCTAAAGAAAGACAAGAAAAAGTTGTAGAAGTTCAGAAATATTTGCTTGATAATGCTGTGATGATACCACTTTATAGTCCTGGTTGGATGTGGAATTATGTTAGTAGTTCTGATCTGGAAGGTTTTAAGATTGGGGTTTTTAATCGACCTTTTTTTAATGATGTAAAATTATCGACTGCTATGGATAAAAAAGAAGCAGTCACGTCTCCTGCCAGTTCTGAAAAAGAAGTAGTAGAGCAGGAAGTTAATTCAGAAGAAAATATAGAAGATAAAGATTCTATTGCTTCTCCAGAAAATGAATAGGAAATAAAAGTTTCTCCTTCGTTCGAGGTAAATAAAGAATTATTGATTCCTCAAATATCCTCAAATATATCAAATCTAATTTTGATAATTCTGATAATCTTTAATCTGGTTAAAAGACTTGATTTAGGAATTAAATCAATAGACTTTTTGGGAAATTCCTATAATCGCTCAATATATAGGGTTTCTCAATTTACTAAAGTCTAGTTACTAAAGTACAGTTGTTTTTCTTCTTTTATATTTCCATTGAATACGAATTACTAATTTGTCGGGAAGTTCCATGAAAGGTTCCTACCTTCGACCTCAAACAAAAGAAGTATAAATTCCTCCTTCGTTCGAGGTAAATAAAGAATTATTGATTCCTCAAATATCCTCAAATATATCAAATCTAATTTTGATAATTCTGATAATCTTTAATCTGGTTAAAAGACTTGATTTAGGAATTAAATCAATAGACTTTTTGGGAAATTCCTATAATCGCTCAATATATAGGGTTTCTCAATTTACTAAAGTCTAGTTACTAAAGTACAGTTGTTTTTCTTCTTTTATATTTCCATTGAATACGAATTACTAATTTGTCGGGAAGTTCCATGAAAGGTTCCTACCTTCGACCTCAAACAAAAGAAGTATAAATTCCTCCTTCGTTCGAGGTAAATAAAGAATTATTGATTCCTCAAATATCCTCAAATATATCAAATCTAATTTTGATAATTCTGATAATCTTTAATCTGGTTAAAAGACTTGATTTAGGAATTAAATCAATAGACTTTTTGGGAAATTCCTATAATCGCTCAATATATAGGGTTTCTCAATTTACTAAAGTCTAGTTACTAAAGTACAGTTGTTTTTCTTCTTTTATATTTCCATTGAATACGAATTACTAATTTGTCGGGAAGTTCCATGAAAGGTTCCTACCTTCGACCTCAAACAAAAGATAAAAAAATTATCAACTAACATGAACTCACATCCTTTAAATCAACTTGTAAAAATTTTATCCAAATATGATTCTGCCGATCTACTAGCAACTATTGCTGGATTACAACTAATGCCAGAAAATGCTAATCGTTCTGTTCGTCTTGAAGTTTTAGCTCATGCAGTTGCTTCTATTAAAAATAAAGGTTTGGGTTCAAAAAATTGTATTAGTGTTAAAGAACTGGAGAAAGTTTGCAACTCTGATTCATCTACTTTAGCTTTATTTTATTCATCAGAAGACCCATTTAATAATCCATTTACTGAAGCTTTTTATTTTTATGGTGGTTCCTATATTGTATTTCCAGGAATTGCCGAAGAGCAAACATTTATTTTAATAAATTTAGTAAAAGCAATATTTTTTGAAGGTGAAAATTTTTTCAATGAGCAATTAAAACGCAAAGTTTATGAACTTATATTAGCAATTTTACTTTTGAGTAATGAAATAGCTAGATGTGCTGGATTAGAAAGAGGAGTAGAACCAGTAAATGTAAGTCGTGATGTTGTTTTCCCAACTTCTCAATATATGAATCAATTGAAAAAATCTGTATCTTTTAGTAAGTCATAGTTAACTAACTTACTAACTGAAAATGGTATTATTTTTGAGGCAATAGAAAATTTAATATTAGAACTTGGTAATGTTTCAATTAATAATTACAACATTGATAATGGTGAGTTGTTAGCCAAACCTATTATTAAAATTTCTGGCAAATTTATTGTTGCCATTCCTGGAATATTGTTAACAGCTACTAGGAATGAATTGATTTGTCTTGCTATTGAGTATGGTGTCAAAAATGAGTTAGTAAAATTTTATAGCAATGTAGTCTGGGATAACATCGAAGATTCACTGGGTTATACCAGTTTGATAAATGTTTGCTACAAATAGCTAGGGTAATTTTTAGGAGTCAGGAGGTAGGGACGTTGCATAAGGGCGTCCGTACGGAGTCGCATGGGAATGGCTTTAATATAGTTTTTTAGGTCATACATCATATTTTTTGTCCAAGGGACATCTCCTGTGAAGTCTTTTTATCGCTCTTACTATTCGTAACATTCTTTTTTCAAAATGGTATTATATCAATAATTATCGAACTAAAATATCAACTCCTAAGATTCCTGAAACTCCATTATTTCAAGATGCTTTTTTTCAATTTGATATAGATAAATTAGCTTATGTAAGTTTAGTTAGTGATTCATTAGATAGTTATGACTCTAAACAACCTTTGGCATATTGGAATCTGAATAATATAGAAACAAAACTAGAACCTCACATCAAAGAGATATATAAGTATACTTTTACTAATTTATCAGGTATTAATGAAGTTTTATTTTTATCAGTATTTCAAGGTGTAGGACGTCAGATAGTAGTTTCTTTTAACCAGCCAAAAATAGAGTCATTATTATCCATTGGTTTATTCGCATCAGACCTAGAAACCATAACATTATTAGAAGGTGGTAAATCACTTGTACTTTGGAAATACGCTATATCAATTTCGCGACTTAAACAACAAGCAAATTTTGTTTCATTCAACGAGCTAAATAATTTATTTCATTATATAAAAAATGACTATAGTTATTATTTATCCGATCAAAGTATCGTCAATACAGATATTTTTATTCAAGACGGTGCTGGAGAATTACGTCAGGAAGTTATAAATCAACGAGACTATCATGCAGTACCTTCATATATACCTAATTATTTCACCGAAGTAACTTTATTATATAGTACACGAGAGATTCCAATTTATATTCCTAGAAGTTTTCTAAGTACAATACCTCAACCACTAACTTGTCTTCTAGAAGCATTACCTTTATATGTTTGGATTATTCAGAAAAATCAAGAGGAAGTTAATAATTTATACAGGGAATTTTTAGTTGCCATTGCATATTGGTTATGGCCATTTAATCCGTCACCTAATCCAATTATCCAATCCCTTGTTTCTCAATATCGCGTGATTATTATTCAGCTATCTTTACCATCTAGCAAAACATGGTTTGAAGCAAATAAACGACAAAATTTTTCAGAAGACATAACACCAATAAATATTACAGTTGATACAAGTTCAGGAACTATAAATGTAACGATATTGCCAGAAGCATCCAGAAACTTTTTACAAGTTGATCATAGTGCAGAAAGAGAAATGATGAAATATATTTTGACAGGTTTCCGAGAATTACTACCAGAACAAGAACAGGAAAATTTATCTGATGAAATAATCTCTAAAATTATTGAAATTCATCCTCCCCTTGGTCTTAAAAAGCAAATTATTTATTTGGATAGTTCCATTAACCCCGAACTCGATCCAAAGAAACTACCCGCATATCAAAAAGTACAAAAAGCAGATATAAATAAACTTTTAGATGACCTTGGTGATTATCTAAATTCAGTCAAGAAATATCCACAAGGAAAAATTCCTGAAAACGAACGAACAAAATTTTTGAATAATGAAGTTTTTGGTTTCTTTTATAGCAAATTAAAAAAATTAGTTGCTTCATTAAATCCTGAAAATCTTCTAGAAAATTTAATTAGTTACCATGAAGCAATAGTACATCAAGTAAACGAGCATCGCTTAACTATACCAACTCGGTTAGCTTGTTTCAGTTCAATTCCTGAAAGGTATAAAAATATTCAAAAGGAAATGTTAGAAAATAATCAAACTGCATTAGCAAGTCGATTTATAATTGAATATGTAGTAGCTCAACCTCCTACTGGTATAAGATCTTTTAGTCTGAGTATTTACGATCGCTTACCGAATAATTAATAATTAATAATTAATAATTAAATAATTCGCGCCTTGAAGCCTCCCCTTGGATAGGGGAAAAAAGTGCTAGGATATTTCCTTATCTTCAATTCCGTAACGGTTTTAACCAGAGGTAATTATCAATTATCCATTATCAATTATCAATTAATGAAAAGCTCTTGCCTATCAAATTATTAACTTTGGATTTAAAAGTGATTTAATTAATTTTTCATTAGCTGATTTTCAACTTTCTATCTTACCTTCTGGCAGATTAGAAACAGATACAACAGAATATGAAAAAGCAAGAGAAACTCATCTATCAATTTTTATGAGTGGTGAAACAACTCGAATAACAGAATCATTTGAGAGATATTGGGAAACTCCACAGATACCTACTGAAAAACCAGAAATTGTCAAAAAAATAGACGCAGCAGCTTCAATTGAATTTGGTTATTCAATAACAGAAATATGCGAATTACTTGGAGAAGCTATTAATATTGGAAAAAAAATTCACCCCACTGTTATTTGTCTCCCTTTAGAAAATTTTATTACTCGTTTAGCGACACAATTAAATTGGAATGAAGAGAAAGTTACTAAAGCACTTGAACTACTATCTCTTTCTCAGCATTCTGACTTTCTTAAACCCGATGAAACTTTTGAGAAAAGAGATGTTTACCCTTGAAAATTTAATCGTTTATTGTCGTATTTACCAAAAAATGAGGGTATGCGCCTCCCCTTTTAAGGGGATGAAAAAGCGGTCGTTTGCGGAGCATTCCGTCAGGATGGGATGGCGAGGTTTCCCGCTCTTGCAGAGCCGCGAACGCTTTTCATGTCGGCGACAGCCGTTAACGCGCGTTGTGCGCCAGCTAAACGCCATATCCAATCGACCAAGAGAAATATTTAACTCAGTATTTCAAGCCTCCGACTTTAAGTCGGAGGTTCACTGATAACTGTTTAGCGTTCCGCACAACTTTCCTATCGGAATGCTACGCAAACGTTAACGCTGCGCGACATGGAAAGCGGAGCATTCCCTATAGGAAAAAGCGCAGCTCCTCCGCAGGAGGCTAACTGTTAACGTAGTTCCTCCGCAGGAGGCTAACTGATAACTGAAATGACGTCGTCCTTTTTTGCTACGTCAAAAAAATAATAAAGTAGAAATTATTTGGGGAATTCGTCATTTATATGAAGTACAAGAATACCTCATTCAATTTTTTTTGACTGGAAGACTTCAAGCAAAAAGTAAAGAAATGAAAGAAATAATCAGTAAGATAACAAACCAAGCAGGAGAAGACTTCAATAATAGAATAGCTGATTGGTTTGAAAAAGATTCAAAACTAATAGTATGTCGGCAGGTTAAAAAAATTGGTGAAATTAAGATTGAGGAACAAAAAGGAAAACCGTTAGGTGATATAGATGTCTTAGTAGCTGACCCTAAAAATTTATGTATTAAAATAGTTGAATGTAAAAATTTTTCAATGGCTCGTGCTCCACACCAAATGAAAAATGAATTAGATAATTTATTTATAGGAAAAGGCAAAGGTCATTTCAGTTATCAGTTAGCCTCCTATGGTCGTAACTGCGTTAACAGTTAGCCTCTTGCAGAGGAACTGCGTTAACAGTTATCAGTACCTCTAGCTGTTTGCGCAGCATTCCGTAGGAAAGCTTCGGGATTGAAATAAGGAATATGTTCTTTTTTTATCCCCTATCCCAGGGGAGGCGCATACCCACAATTTTTCGGTAAAAGTAAGGAAAAACCTGCTATTGAACATCATCAACAAAGAGTTAAATGGGTTAATAATCATCTACAAGAAGTATTAACCTGACTTAGTGTAGACCCTAATCTAAATTGGAAAGTTGAACCAATTATAGTAACAGATGAGGAGTTATCTACTCCACACTTAAGGTCTTCACCAATTCCTGTAATTTCATCGGTAGAACTATGTCAAACACGAGAATTCAATTAAATGGAGGTTGAATTTTGCTATACTTAGAATTAGATGAAGGTATCCAAGAACTAATAAAAAAGTATGCTCCAGCTTTGACTATAATTGGTGTATATTTTTTGAATTCAGATGTAGAAGAAGCAATTTATTACTGTTATCGGGATTTGGAATATGCTTTTAGATCCACTATATCTTATTGGTATTGGAAACAAAATCATGGGGAAGATTTTTTGGTTCACCAAATAGTTTTTTAATCAAAGCAATTAAAAACAATTGGCATCCCTACCGATGGAATGATAACTGGATAGAAAACCCAATATTTAAAAGTGAAGGAATGAAGTGGTGGGATGAAGCGGAAGTTCACTGGAGAAGAGATAACCGTAATTATCTAGTAGTTGATATTCAAGAAACTATTATAGGAACCAAAGCTACAATCTTTTTTAGAAGTGGAAAAAGTATTGAGTTGCGGAAAGTGAGTAGAATGAGTTGGGAAGAATTACTAGAATATGCTGAAGGAAATTATAGAAAATAATGCTACTTAATCAATAAAATTAAACCTTAAATATTTAAGTTCATAAGCAAAATTAATTACACATTATATTAACTCTCTGTTCCCAGTTAAGTGTTCCCTCTTTCAAATAGGAAATTCCTAAAAGCACGACTACTTAATAATGAAAAATTACTCAAAATTATAAATCTAATAAACCTCTTTTGTATGAAGCACAAAAGACAACAAAATTAATGACTAGATAGCACCGCATTAAGCAAATCTTTTCATCCCTAATAGTAAAAAAAAAAGTCAAGATGCAACCCTGTTTAGTTGTATGATAAGTTATTTTCGATTAAACTAACTATTAGTTTGAATCAAGTTTAGTCAAAACCCTGCACCTTCAAATTAGATTAATTGAGGTCATCAAGATTATTAAAAACTTTAATCACTAAAGAATAAAATCAAAATAACTAAAATTAAAACAGATTCAGATTAGGGGCTAGAAAAACTTCTAACTCCTAAGCTATCAAAGCTAGCAAGTAAAGTAATTAGACTAATCATCCTTTGGGCCAAAAACCATCTGTACCACCATTTGTTTTCCATCTGGCTCGTGATATCTATCAGCCCAATGTCTAATTATTTCATCTAACTCCTCTTTAGCCTGTTCAAAGCGATCAGGAGAAATATCAAACTCCTCTAAAATCCGCATTACCTTATTACTATTATTCATTTCGGCCCAGTCCTTCATCAAGCGGAAATAGCGAGCTGTATCCTCAACCATAATATAAGTACGTTCTTCTTGATCTTCTGGAGAATAAGAAGAACGAGTCAGAGCATAAAAAGGCATTCCCCAAGGAGAATCTATCTTTGTCACCGTCCCAGAATAAATCAAACGACGTTTAATATGTTCGGCCAAAGCTTCACTCAGAGGCATCCGGCGTTCTGGTGGTAAATCTTCCTGAGAACGCCTATGCAAGAACTCGATTAATTCCATAAACTGAAAAGAATTAATCAATCTAGCATCAGGCATATTTGAAGGCAGTTTAGTTTCTATATATCGCCTCTCTTCTGTAGTAAGATTACTATTAGGAAGTCGGGAACGTCCAGGTATCCAAGCATACTGTTCTAACCATACATAGGGAAACTGAATCAAATAGCGAGGTTCTTGAGAACCCAACATTTTCAGCAATTTACCCTTTGTAAGTGCTTCTTCTACTTCCTGCACAATCACCTTAACCCGTTTAGGTTCGATGTGATGCAGATGTCCGGTCATGCGGAGATTTTGACCTTGTTCAATATAGGTCATATAAATGGCACATTTAGCTGCCGTTGCCGCTGCATCTAAAAAAGCTCCATGACGATGCCCACTCGTCCTCATGGCGCTAAACGCTAGATATAACATAATCTGATCCATAGCGCTGGGGCTAAGGCTATTAATCAGATCGGTATCGCTTTTCATTATAATCCCCAAAATAACAAAACTAAGGAGGTATTCTATCGTCCTCCATTAACAATTAAAAATATGCTGACTATGATAATATTTCAATGCCAGAAAGTCAGTCAGCTATAACTGTTACACTAACCAATAGCACGAATTACGCGAAATTTTCTCTTATACGTTAGCTGTAGTTTATTGTTAATTATGACAAGCCCTACAGTTAGAGTTGATATTTAGGTCTTTAAAGATATCTTCTTGAGATTTTTTCGCGTTTGGTGTGATGATGGTCACAGTAATTAACTGGTCTGTTATCTTAGTAGATTTTTGCACCCTTTGTACTGTTTGCTGACAGACATAATTGATAATAGCATAACATATTCAATTAATAATCTGACTTTGACATAGTATCCTGTTTCTTAGCTTTAGAGTTAAAGTTAGGCCAACTCAAAATGGCCAATAAGTAGTCAAAGAGATTATTCTGCCATGCAACATTCCTAGTCTATAGAGCTTACTTAAATTAAATACCTTGCCCATATCCTTCATTGAGAGATGCTCATCTACCCAAGCTATTTGCTTACCATCTCAAATGAGTAACCTCTCATTAATGGATAATGGATAATTCCTCAATGAAAACCGAGAGCATCAACCTATCCCACTATTCTAAAAATGCTTATTTACTTAAGTAAAATTTTCCTGAAAAGCTGGATTTTTCGTTTTTATTTTTAACAATACTTGGGCTTTAGTGCAAAAATATTATTAGTGGGATAGGTTCATTGAAGATAAGGAAATCTCCTAGCTTTTCTCTGGAAATATAGGGCAATAAAGCCGAATTGATTAATTATCAATTATCCATTGGTAAATCTAGACCCCAAGTTTAAGCAAAGACAAACTTTAGAATTTCAAAATTATCAGTCAAATAACTACTCCCACTCATTAGAAGTAATTAAAATTTTAAAATCCATACTTTTGATTGGTATAGGTTTTGAGGATTTTTTAACTGACGGATTATTTTCACCACCCTGCACCAGATTTTTAGAGCGGTGGATACCTTATACCCTTTTTCTAAAGACTTAAGAAAATAAGTCATCTATTGAATAGCAAGGCTTTAAACCCAAATTTTAGCTAATTTTTCACATTATAATGTTCATAGATGGAACATGGAACTATAGAAGCAACATTCTCAATCTAAAAGCTCAAAGTTATTTGACAAAACTCCAAATTCATACTGAAACTTAAAAAGTAGGAAATAGTTTTAACGTCCACTACCACGATGAGGACAAATTTCCTGATTATCTAGTTCAGAAGTGCAGATTGTGCTGACAAAGTTTCGTCTGTTGTTTCTTGAGTCCCGGGGATACTTAGGTCCTCCGTGACTGGTTTGAGCAGAGCCTCTGAAAAATGTTGCAGATAATTCAAGTTCATTTCCAGTCATTAGAGCTTGGCTATTAGAAGCATTACCAAGTAATAATAAAAACGAGAAAACGATCGCTGTATAACTTTGCATAGGTCATATCCATGTAAGAGTATCTATTCTCTGATACGGATATTGAAGATAAAATCAGGATAGTTAACAAATAATTTGTTAGTTCAATCTATAGAAAAGGGTGTGGCGGACTAATATATTAAACTGGATTTATTCCCAAATTGTAGATGTAAAGCTAAGACTTAAATCAACCCACATATTACATTCTCAAATAAAAAAGCAAACTTCAAACTTTAGAGTGATTATTATCCGGTGTTTTAACCATCACAACTAAACAGAAGTATCAGAGATTAGGCCACTAATCTCACCGATCCCCGCTGAAAAATTTACTTACAAAAGATTCTCTTAATTTACTAATTGAAGTAGAATATATATTCAGTAAAAACTCACAAAAATCAAGTAAAAATGGAAAAAGGATTCATTCTCTGGTTTACAGGGTTAAGTGGTGCTGGTAAAACAACTATTAGTAGGGTTGTAGCAGAAAAATTAAAAGAAAGAGGTCGGAAAGTAGAAATATTAGATGGAGATATAGTCAGAGAAAACCTATCAAAAGGTTTGACTTTTAGTAAAGAAGACCGAGATATAAATATCCGGCGAATTGGATTTGTAGCTCATCTCCTAAGTAGAAATGGAGTAGTAGGGATTACGGCAGCAATTAGCCCTTACAAAGCAATACGAAATGAAATTAGAGAAATGGATGAAAATTTTATAGAAGTTTATATAAATGCACCTTTAGAAGTATGTGAAAAACGTGACGTTAAAGGTTTATATGCTAAAGCCAGGGCTGGAGAAATTAAACAGTTTACTGGTATTGATGATCCTTACGAACCACCAGAAAATCCAGAAATTACTTGCTACACAGACAAAGAAACTTTAGACGAAAGCGTAGCTCATATAATTAGTAGTCTAGAAAAATTAGGTTATTTGAGTTAAAAAAAATAGGGAGGAAGTGAGCAATGAAGCAGCAAGAATCAAAAAATCAAGAAGATGTAATTAGCAAAATATTATCTTTATCCAAAATTTTAAGTTATGGAACAATAGTTATATTATGCAGTTACTGGAGAGTATCATATTCTGCACAAGCTCAACTCCTCTCTCAGGAAGACCAAACAACACAAGAAACTTCAACCTTACCAAAACTAACAGAACCTTTACCTAAAGGTATAGAAGCACAACCACCTCTCCTACCTCCACCCCCAGAACCAATATTGATTCCTGAACCAGAAACACCATTACCAGATTCAAAAGGATATACACTAGGCCCAGGTGATCGGGTTCAAATAGACATCTTTAATCTACCAGAATATAGTGGGGAAAATGGCCAACATCAAGTGCAAATTGATGGGACTCTCAACCTACAATTAATAGGTAATGTGTCTGTTCAGGGAATGACTTTAGAGGGAGCAAAAGAATTAATTCAAGAAAAATACGGTGAGTATCTACAAATACCTATAGTTAACCTTAATCTATTAGCAGCACGTCCATTAAAAATAGCGATCGCCGGAGAAGTTCAACATCCTGGTTCATATACCATTTCGCCGATAGTTAGTCAAGGTGGTGATAGTAAAAGTGGGACTCAACTACCTACAGTAACTAAAGCATTACAGGTAGCTGGTGGAGTAACAAGTTCCGCAGATATTAGACAAATCAAAATTCGTCGCCTCCAACTTAACGCCTCAGAACAAGTAATTAACATTAATTTATGGGAACTTTTACAAAATGGCAATTTAGTCCAAGATATTTCTTTGCGGGATGGGGATACTTTATTTGTTCCTAGTATTACAGAAGTTAATCCAGTAGAGTCAAATCAATTAGCAAGCGCTAATTTTGCTGGTACTAATACTCAACCTATCAACATTGCAGTGGTTGGAGAAGTGGCACGGCCTGGTCCTTATATATTAGAAACAGATATTGACCAAAGTCAAGTTTTGCCTATAGAAGAAAATTTAGACTCTAGTGAGGCAGATAGAAATATTTCACTTCCTGAGAATACGACGCTGCATACTGTTACGAAAGCAATTAAAATGGCAGGGGGTATTACTTCAACAGCGGATATTCGGCAAATTAGGGTGCGTCGGTTAACTCGCGCTGGTACTGAGCAAGTTATTAAAGTAAATCTTTGGGAACTACTACAAAGTGGGGATTTAAGTCAAGATATAGTATTAGAATCAGGAGATACAATTTATGTGCCAGTAGCAGATGAAGTTAATTTAGATGAGTTAGCTGAAGTTACTGCTTCAAGTTTTTCTCCTGGTAATCTCAAAATTAATGTTATTGGAGAAGTAGTTAAGCCTGGAACAGTTTTTGTTACTCCTAATAGTACACTTAATCAAGCTTTATTAGCAGCAGGAGGTTTTAATCCAGCAAGAGCAAAAACAGAAGAAATAGAACTTATTCGTCTTAATCCTAATGGTACAGTTACTCGGCGAAAAGTACAAGTAGATTTTTCGGCAAAAGTTAATGAAGAAAATAATCCAACTTTGCTGAATAATGATGTAATTGTAGTTGGTCGTTCTGGTAGAGCAACCTTTACTGATAATGTGGGAGGGGTGTTAGCTCCTTTGAGTCCAATTAATAGAATTTTAGGAATATTTTTTGATATTTTTTGATTAATTTAGGGAGTAGGGAATAGGGAATATAGCAATCCGCGCATAGGTTGCGGGGAATTAAAAAGTAAATAAAAAAGTTGAAACTCTGACTTGTTACCTGTTCCGAGTTAAGTTTTCCCTAAAAAGCTGTAATATTTTTGCCACGAATATGCGGAGGATTGCTATATTATTTATAATGTTGTGGTGGTAGTTAGGAGTCAGGAGTCATAATTTCAAAGGCTTTCAGTTAAAATTAATTATTATAAAATTTTTTACCGAATAATTAAAGTTTAAAGCCTCTCCTTAAAAGCAGAAAAAAAACAAAAAATCATTAATAGAAAAAAAGTGCTAGGATGTTTCCTTAGATTCAATCAAGAACGGTTTTAACCAGAGGTAATTATCCATTAATGAATATAGGGCTAAATCAAGGTATATCCTAATGATTTTAGTTCTCAAATCGACCGATAATTTACCTACTAAAAGAGTTAATCTAACAATTTTTTTGAAATAGGTATTATTGACAATATTACTTACTATAATTATTATAATATATATAAATGGCAATGGCAACTTTGGTTAGGATATTATCAAGTTATATTTCCAGAATTATACTAATGATTTAAGTGTTTAGCAATTGAATGCTTAGACAATAATTTTATTTTTAACTTTTGACTATAATTATAGATATGTAGCAAAAAAAAATATCAGTTATCTATGAATGATAGACTTTGACAGTAACATTTAATTCTGGGAAAGTTATAAATCGCTTTTTTCTGTTTTAAAGGTAATAAGTAGTTGTGCAAAATTAATTACACATATTTAGCAAAGGAATGTATAGTATAAAAACCAAATACATATTTATGAGGTTATGAAATTTATTAGAGACTTACAGCAGTTTCGGAGTTAGTGAGGTACAAATTTTTAGGACTTTAGGCAACAGATAATTAATTAAAGTGTACCTCACCATCCTAAAAAGTGCTGTAAATTGACAGAGTAGAAAGCTTTTCAAAAGAATGACACCGAAAAGCTTACTTCAATATCTCAAAAAAGTTCTTGATAATTTAGGAAAAGAATATGTAATTAATTTTGCTTATGTACTTAAAGCTAATAGCTGATAGCTAACTACTAACTATACTTTTAATTCTGGGAAGTCTCTGTTATTGCTTTTCTATGTTTGCAAACTGGTAGACTCCTTGCTACTCCCTATTTTTGATTTGAGATTTTAATTATGGATATGCAGCAAAAAAAAACTCTCAGTTATCTTTATATAATAATCGCGAACTGGTAGACTCTTCCCTACTACCTACTCCCTATTCCCTACTCCCTATTTTTGATTTGAGATTTTAATTATGGATATGGAACCGAAAAAAAATTCTCAGTTATCCTTATATAATAATCACGGTAAACTGGTAGACTCTTCCCTACGGAGTAGGGACGTTGCATGCAACGTCCCTACCTCCCTACTCCCTAAACATAATATATATGAGGCTGAATTTCAAAATTTTGAAGAAAAAGTATCTCAAAAAGAAAATAAGATTTGGAAATTAATATGTCATCGTTTTTTCTTGATTTTTAGTGTGACAACTGCCGCAACAACTGGAGCATATTTCTGGAGTTTAAATCAGATTCCTATATATCAAGGAAAATTTCAAATATTAGTTGAACGAGTTATGGTGAAGAATTCAGCTAATAATCAATTAGATACAGATGAAAAAATATTAGGTACAAATTTTGGAGAAGATTGGGAAAAACAGACGGCAAAAATTATTTATGGTGATGAGAAAATAATTTATTCAGTGGCTAATCAAAATCAAGAAGATAATAATTATATCTTGGATTATGAGTCGCAAATTCAATTGCTGAAAAGTCCGCAAATTATGCAGCCAATAATTGCGGATATTCAAAAAGAGTATCCAGAAGTGAATTATAATTCCCTCTTTGAAAAACCAAGAAATAATTTTTTTAGTATAGAAAAAGTGAAAGTTCAAAGGTTGGGTGATACGAAAATCATAGAAGTTAGCTATAAAGATTCAGACACAAATAAAATCAAGTTTGTCTTAGATAAACTGGCAGAAAATTATCTTAAATATGGTCGTGAAGATAATCAGAGTAAGACTGGTAAAGGCTTGAAATTTGTTGATTCAAAAATTCCTAAATATCAGCAAAAAGTTAAAGAACTGCGACAGGAATTACAGCAACTGCAACAAGAGTATCTATTTATTAATCCAGAAATTAAAAGTCAAGAAATAGCAGCAGAAAGGAACGCAATTCAATCTCAAAAACTAGAAAATAAAATATTACTTGACCAACAGCGATCGCTCCATACTATGGTGCAAAGTCAGTTGGGGATTAATCCAGAAGAAGCTTTGATAGCTTCAGCTTTAAGCCAAGCGCCAAGATATCAATCATTATTAAATCAATTACAAAAGGTAGAAACAACGATTGCTTTAGAATCAGCTCGTTTTAAAGATAAAGCACCTCAAATGCAAGCTTTATATAAACAGCGAGAAAAATTACTACCTTTATTAAATCAAGAGGCAGAAAAAGTTATTGGTAGAGATATTGAAGAAGTAAGTAAAAAGGCTTTAGCTTTTCAAGATTCTGTTCGCCTAGAATTAATTCACAAAATGATATTAGCTGCTAATCAAATAGAGGTGATGGAAGTTAGAGGTAAAGTATTGGATGCAGCGGAAGGTAAATTAAATAAATATGCTGAAAAAATGCCAGAAGTAGTCAGGCGTTACACGGAAATTCAGCAAGAATTAGAAATATCAAATAAAACGATTAAAGACCTGTTAGAAAAACAACAGATATTACAAATAGAAATTGCTGAAACAAAGTTACCTTGGGAATTAATAGCACCACCAGAATTATTAAAAAATCAAAACGGTGAGTTAGTAAAAATATCTCCAAATATGTTATTAAATCTTGCCTTGGGAGGATTAACAGGATTAGTATTTGGAATATTATTAGCTCAGTTGGGAGAGAAATTTAAGCAAGATGTTTTTGAGACACCAAAAGAAGTCAAAAAATCTATTGGTTTACCTTTGTTAGGAGTAATTCCTATACATGAACAAAGAATGTGGATGAATGATGAGTTGAAGGAAAAGAAAAGTTCAGCTTTGGTTTTATATCCCTCAGCTTTTCAAGAAGCTTTTCGCACTTTAAATGCTAATATTCGTCTATTAAATATAGAAAATCCGATTAATTCTTTCGTAATTAGTTCTGCCTTACCAGGGGATGGTAAATCTACAGTAGCAGCTCATTTGGCTCGCGCTGCTGCTGCTATGGGTCAACAGGTACTATTAATAGATGCTGATTTACGTTGTCCACAAATTCATAATATGATGGGATTGTCAAATCAGCAGGGGTTAAGTAGTGTAATTATTGATGGTATACCGATAGAAACTGCTATTCAGCGATCGCCTGTGGATGAAAATCTGTTTGTCTTAACTTCTGGACCTATTCCTCCAGACCCTACAAAAATTTTGTCCTCAAGGGAAATGGGGCAATTGATTCAAGACTCAGCTAGTAATTTTGATTTAGTAATTTGTGATACAGCTCCATTATTGGGAAGAGCTGATGCTAATTTATTAGCAGCTTGTACTAATGGATTATTATTAGTAGTGGGGTTAGGCAAAACTGAGCGAGAAGCTTTAAGTTTAGCTCTAGATGATTTAAGTATGGCAGGTATACCAATGTTGGGTATTGTGGGTAATGGCGATCAGGCGGATTCTTATTATCAGCGATATTATGACTATGAGTATATTGAGCCTCAGTATGAGGAAATGAGGTAGGGTAGTATTCAATAATTAATAATTAACAATTAATAATTAATAATTACCTCTTCTGTAATAGAAGGATTGGGTTAAAAGAAATTTTTTTCTTCTCTTGGTCGATTGGATATGGGTTTAGCGTTCCGCACAACGCGCGTTTTTCATGTCGCTCCGCGTTAACGTTTGCGGAGCATTCCGTCAGGAAAGTTTTGCGGAACGCTAAACGTTACGCGAGATGTTTGCGCAGCATTCCGCAGGAAAACACGTAGCGTCCCGGAGGGAAAGGAGACCCGCTCTTTCAGAGCTGCTCCGCTTTATATGTTGCGAAGCAAAACGCCATCCCATCCTTGGGAATGCTCCGAAAACGACCGCTTTTTTCTCCATGAATGGAGAGGCTTTATACCTTAATTTTTCGGTAAAAAATTTTGGTAGTAGTGATACTGAATCCGTTTTAGATAGGAAGTTCTATGACGAGGGCAAGGCAGTTATTCTGGATTCAGAAGGTAGAAGAGTTAGAAAGTATAAAGTATTTGGAAAAAGTACCTTTACCAATGGATAATTGATAATTAATCAATTTAGTTTACAGCCTCTGCTAATAATTAATAATTAATAATTGATAATGAAAGAGTTTTGGAAATCTATAATTTTATCTCCCTATTTCTATCTAACTCGTTCATATGCTCTAATTATTCATTATCCATTATCAATTAATGAAAAATGCTCAAACTCAGTTAGGGATTATTTTTGACTTTTTACTTTTGACTTGCGCGTAGCGCTAGAGGTATTTTTGTTGATAATTAAAAAAATGTAAAAGATAGTTAAGAATTAATTGGTTTGGGTAGTCTTACCAACTAAGATGGAGTAGAAAGCTGAATCAAGTAAACAAAACCTGGCAAAACTATTAGATTAAATTAACATCAATTGTGAGAAAAAACAATAAGTTAAATCACCCAAATAGTTAGTGCTAAAAAATTAAAGTTATTATGTTTATTGGATAACAACTTTATAAGTAAAAATGTCTTGATATTCATAAGTATTGAAAGTATTCAATTTTTACTTATGAGAGGGTAATTTTAGATTTTTGAGGAGAAGAAAAGATGGCGATCGCTACAATTAATCCAGCAACAGGGGAACTAATCAAAACTTTTGAACCAATCACAGATACCCAAATAGAAGCTAAGTTAGAATTGGCAGAAAAAACTTTTCGCCAATATCGTAAAATTCCCATGACCCAACGTGGAGAATGGTTATTAGTAGCAGCAGATATATTAGAGAAAAATGCTGAGAAATTTGGCAAAATAATGACTCTAGAAATGGGTAAAACTCTGAGTGGAGCGATCGCTGAAGCTAAAAAATGTGCTTTAGTCTGTCGCTACTACGCAGAAAAGGCAGCCGAGTTTCTAGCTGATGTCCCTGCACAAACTGATGCTAGTAAATCGTTTGTTCGTTATCAAGCACTTGGCCCAGTGTTGGCGGTCATGCCCTGGAATTTTCCTTTTTGGCAAGTTTTCCGTTTTGCAGCACCAGCTTTAATGGCAGGAAATGTGGGATTATTAAAACACGCCTCTAATGTGCCTCAATGTGCCTTAGCTATTGAAGAAATTTTTAAAGAAGCAGGTTTCCCAGAGGGTGCTTTTCAAACTTTATTAATAGGGTCTGATAAAGTAGCAGGTATTATGGCAGATGACCGAGTAAAAGCAGGAACTTTAACTGGCAGTGAACCTGCGGGTGCAAGTTTAGCAGCAACAGCAGGTAGAGCTATTAAAAAAACTGTTTTGGAATTGGGAGGTAGCGACCCATTTATAGTATTAGAAAGTGCTAATCTAGAAGAGGCTGTATCTACAGCAGTTACAGCGAGAATGCTAAACAGTGGCCAATCCTGTATTGCTGCTAAACGTTTTATCTTAGCAGAAGCTATCGCTGATGAATTTCAACAACGTCTGGTAGAAAAATTTGAGGCTTTAAAAGTAGGAGACCCTATGTTGCCAGATACTAATATTGGTCCATTGGCAACTCCATCTATTCTTCAAGAGTTAAATGCTCAAGTACAAGCTTCTGTTGAGAAAGGAGCAAAAGTTATGACTGGTGGTCATTTTTTATCTGACCTTCCTGGAAGTTTTTACCCTCCTACAATTTTGGCTGAGATACCAATAGACTCCCCTGCTTATCAGGAAGAATTTTTTGGTCCGGTAGCTTTAGTCTTTCGAGTTGCTAATATTGATGAAGCAATAGAATTGGCAAACAATACTCCTTTTGGGTTGGGTGCAAGTGCATGGACTACAGACACAGCAGAAGCAGATAGGTTAATCTCAGAACTGGAAGCTGGTGCTGTTTTTATCAATGGTTTAGTTAAGTCTGACCCACGTCTACCTTTTGGTGGAATTAAACGCTCTGGTTATGGTCGGGAACTTAGCAGGGAAGGAATTTTGGAATTTGTCAATATTAAGACTGTTTGGGTTAAATAATTAATAAGTATTAGTAGTAGAGAATCTAGGCTAAGGCTAAAGTTGTAGTTCATTAATTGATAATGGATAATTAATAATGGATAATGGATAATTATTTTTGTTTTCGGCTGTCGCCGACATCAAACGCTACGCGACTTGAATTGCCTTTCGCGGAGCGACATGGAAAGCGGAGCATTCCGTCCGGAAATGCGGAGCATGACATAAGGTCAAGCTTTGCACAACGCTTTCGGCAATTATCAATTATTAATTATTAGCAGAGGCAATAAAGCTGAATTGATACTTAAGACCTCGCCCGACCAGGCGGGGTTTAAATCAATTATCAATTATCCATTGGTCAAGGTATTCTGGTAGATATCTCAGTTTACCTAATCTTCTTTATCTATTTCAAGAGTTTTAATTCTTCGCTCCTTCACTTATCCTTATGCTAGTAACTGATAGCTGTTTTCGGGTCACCGACATGAAACGTTACGCGACATGAAAAACGTAGTTACAACTCAGGAGGCTGACTGACATCTGAATGCTTACTTTAGAACAAACCTTATTAGATTGAATCTATTACCTAGAAAAAATTGATAAATAGCAAAAAAAATATTTATCAAATTTTTTATCTCTAAATCAAGAGTTTGATTTATAGCAGTTTTCACTTCATGACTTGCATTACTTCTTCCTTCTTCCTTTAAACCCAAATCTCTGTACTCTAAAAAATATGAAAACTGCTATAACTTCCGAAGTTAGCTTTATTGAGTTAAATAGTTAGATAGAGAAACAGTTGGATATACCTTAATTATTTATTCTTGAAGAAAGTTACAGGTTTGAGGTTATACCAAATTAAAATGAAGGTGCATAGAATAAATTTTCAATCATAATTGACCATATATCCGATAAATGAATTATTTTCATAATTCTGTGCAACTTCAGATAAAATTGGTATTATACCAGGCGCTATAAATATTTGCTACGAATCCCTCTTGCCTGTTAACTGTTACCTGTTGCCTATAACCAGAGTTCTATAACATTTTTAGAAAAAAATGGTATTAATAGTTCAATTGAATAAACGAAGATTCAACCCGCAACTAACCTTAGATACCATGAAGACCCTGGACTTAATAACCCAATTCCTCTTTTTTCAATACCTAAAATCTTGAGAGCATAGCATCAAGAAATAGTTGAACAAGCTTTGAACTGCTACTCCAACTATATCCCATTTTTAAATGTTAATTTTGACTTAGTTTTTTACCAGTTTTTATAAAAGGAGAAAAATCAAAATGAACACTGCAGAATTATTGGTTAAATGCCTGGAAAATGAAGGTGTAAAATATGTATTTGGATTGCCTGGAGAAGAAAATCTAAATATTCTAGAAGCTCTGAAAAATTCCCCAATTCAATTTATTACTACCCGACACGAACAAGGTGCTGCTTTTATGGCAGATGTCTATGGTCGTTTAACAGGAAAAGCAGGAGTTTGTTTATCAACATTAGGTCCTGGCGCTACTAATTTAATGACAGGTGTTGCTGATGCTAATTTAGATGGGGCTCCTTTAGTAGCAATTACAGGTCAAGTTGGTACTGATAGAATGCACATCGAATCTCACCAATATTTAGATTTGGTGGCTATGTTTTCCCCAGTAACTAAATGGAATGCTCAAATTGTTCGCCCTAGTAATACACCAGAAATTGTCCGCAAAGCATTTAAAGTAGCTCAACAAGAAAAGCCGGGTGCTGTTCATATCGATCTACCAGAAAATATTGCTGCAATGTCTGTAGAAGGGAAACCTTTGAATCGAGATAAGCGGGAAAAATCTTATTCTGCTTATCAGAGTATGACGGAAGCAGCAGTGGCAATTTCTAAGGCAAAAAATCCTGTAATTTTGGTTGGAAATGGAGCGATTCGAGGGCATGCAAGTGAAGCTTTGACAGAGTTTGCTACACAATTAAATATTCCTGTTGCTAATACTTTTATGGGTAAAGGTGTGATTCCTTATACTCATCCTCTATCTTTGTGGACAACAGGATTACAACAACGGGATTATATTAGTTGTGCTTTTGATCAGACAGACTTAGTTATTGCGGTTGGTTACGATCTGATTGAATATTCTCCAAAAAAATGGAATCCTCAAGGCGAAATTCCGATTATTCATGTTGGGGCAAAATATGCAGAAATTGATAGTAGTTATATTCCCATAGCTGAAATAGTTGGAGATATTTCTGATTCTTTGAATGAAATTTTGCGACGCTCGGAGCGGATCAATGAATTAAGTCCGACTGTTTCAGAAATTAGAAAAAATATGCGCTCTGAATATGAGGGATATGGTAAAGATAATGAGTTTCCAATTAAGCCTCAAAAACTAATTTATGATTTACGTCAAGTAATGGGGCCAGAGGATATTGTTATCTCTGATGTTGGTGCCCATAAAATGTGGATTGCTCGACATTATCATTGTGATAGTCCTAATACTTGTTTGATTTCTAATGGATTTGCCGCAATGGGTATTGCTATTCCTGGGGCGATCGCTGCGAAGTTGGTTTATCCTGACCGTAAAATTGTGGCAGCTACAGGGGATGGTGGTTTTATGATGAATTGTCAAGAGTTGGAAACTGCTTTGCGAGTGGGTACTGCTTTTGTGACCTTGATTTTTAATGATGGTGGTTATGGTTTGATTGAGTGGAAACAGGAAAATCATTTTGGCAAGTCTTCTTTTATTAAGTTTGGAAATCCTGATTTTGTTAAGTTTGCCGAGAGTTTTGGTTTGAAGGGTTATCGAGTTGAGTCTGCTGTTGATTTAATTCCTACTTTGAAGGAGGCTCTTGCTCAAGATGTTCCTGCTGTGATAGATTGTCCTGTTGATTATCGGGAGAATGTTCGTTTTACTAAAAAGTCAGGTGGTTTAAGTTGTTCTATTTAGGAAAAAGGAAGTAGCGATTAAGGTTTTTTTTCTGCAATCTAACTCTAAATTTACTGAATAATTAATTAACCTCAGTCTTGGATTGGCAAAGCCAGTCCAATTAACATAGCAGCCCTATACTAGCTATAGTCATTTCAAATAAGGATGAAACACTTTTTTTGCTGAAACCCTTTCTCAGGAAAGAAACACTCGTCCCAATCTTATTGAGAATGACTATATTAGCTTTTCCTTACGGAATGCTACGCTTGCCAGCATTTAGCTAGCCTCCTGGGTCGTAACTACGTTCACAGCTAAAGATCCGAGGGTTTAAGTCCGCCACAAGAGCTTGAAAAATTAGTGGTGCGCTTTTTTGGGGATTTGAATCCCCCATTATACACCGTGAAAGGCTGATAGCTGTTAACGAAGTTCCGACCTAGGAGGCTAGCTGAGTCCTGAGTGCTACTTCAAACAATTCTTTCAACATAAGGAGATAAAAATGTTTATTGGAATGACAGAATTTGACGGAGTTTTTAATTTGTCTGTAAAAGCACTTGATTGGTTAATGGAATGGAATACAGAAGCAGAAATTGCTTCTAGTATATCTAAAACAGCACAAAAAGTTGTTGAAAAATTGATCGCTACACCTGGTATGACTATGGCTCATAGTAGAGACTTCAGCAGAGCAAGACGTTTGTTCACATTGAAAGATGGAACAACAGTTAAAGTTTTGACAAATCCAGTAGGGGTGAATCATGTATTTTTAGCAGATTCTAAGGAAAAAATGATATTTGGAGGCTATGTCGGTTGGGTTCATAATGAAAATTTCAATGAAGCTCTTAATGATATAAAGAAATAATTTAGCTAGCCTAAATGTGCCACGTTGCAAAATGCTGTAAGATAGCTTCTATAGAACCCCTGAAAGGATCTATTTAAAATTATAAATTGAGAGTAGGAGAGTAGGGAAGTGGGGGAGTGTGGAGAGATGGGGAGATGGGGAGATGGGGCGTATTAGATATCTGGCACTCATCCAATCATCAAATCAATTATTACCCATTTTGTATCAATTAATTCTCCCTCCAACCTATTTTTTAGAGATACCAAATGGCTTCTATATAAAATGATTGTAACTTGTGTATTATTAACTTATTAGCTATGAATAAGAACTATAGCGCTATAGTAAAGAAGACTTTTATCGGAACAAGAGAAGCAGCTTTTTTATTAGGTATTTGTTGTCAAAGAGTCAGAACTCTACTCTCCCAGAATAGGATAAAAGGAGCTTATAAGCACAAAGGATTTTGGCAAATTCCCCTTTACAATAACATGCCTGTTGTCGTGCCAGGTACTAGAGGTCCAGAAGGTGTTTGGTCTAAGAGACTCCGAGAGAAGCCTACAAGAATTCATGTGAATCAACAAAAAATTAAGGCTAATGGCAAAAGAATTAAAAATGATCCTCAAATGACCCCGGAGCAATTGATGCCAGTAATCGCCCTAAAGCAAACTAATCGTAACGATTTGGGTTATCAGATGGAAATAGATGGCCCTTGTCGTATTGTTTATAAGCCTTATGACCCCTTACCTTGTGGCGCTCATTTGTGGATTGAGACCTATTATCCGGTGCAATTTGTGGATACTAAGTTTAAACCTATGACAGCTAGGCAAGCTTATAAATATGTTGCCAACCACTACCCTAAAAGGAAATTTTAGCGATTCTTGGTTGGCTTATTAACGGAAGTCGATTGCTATTAATTTTCTATTATACATAACAATAGGACTCTGTATTTGACTTTACAGAGAAAATTTATGGTGATTTGATTAAGGTTTGATACTCCCCCGGCTGAAGCACGAGGCATTCTTAAGCAATCCATGCATTGGATTCTTGAAGGCATTATCAATGTGCCACTACTGACTCCTTCGAGAGAAAACTCCAAAGTTGTCGCTACTTTTTTGAGGATATTGGCTGCACCATTCACATCGGCATTCACTAACAAACCGTTTTTGGTTTGATACACTCCTGGTTTAATTCGCTTTCCTGACGGTTTCCACTTATCGGGTTTTTCACCGATTTTGGGCAGAAAATCATCATCTAAAAAGCTAGCTTGCGAAGTATAAGATTCCTCGGTTTCAATAAATTCTATGCCGTGCAGTTCGCATAACTGACTAATCCGATCTTTGAGTTTAGCTGTTGGAATTTGCACAAACTTTTGGTTGTTTTTGGCTCCGATGTGAATACCATCTTTTTGCCTCTTATTCCATCCAAAAACAATCCGACCAATGCCATATCTTACGCAACGGTTAATAATTAATCTTGCTGCAAGGAAAAAATATGGTTACCATAAATACCATTTCTTGACATTAGTTTGATTTTTTTGAGAGTTATATTCAAGTAAATATTCCTGAGCTATCGCCTCCAAATCACGAAAATTTTCTACCCCTACCTAAGCAACTTCAGCTGAAAAAGTAAAGGAAAAAAATTAGTTTACCAAAAATATCCTTTCTTGACATTAGTTTGATTTTTTTGAGAGTTATATTCAAGTAAATATTCGTAAGCTATCGCCTCTAAATTACGCAAGTTTTCTACCTCTAATTTACCAACCTCAGTATCAGTAGATAAGAGAATAACTTGATGACTAGCAGTAGGGAAATAACGTTCAACTAAATTTTGACGATGAGAAGAATCTAACCTACCTAAAGGTGTATCAATAGCCACAGGTAAATGTCTCCCAGAAACTCTTGCTAAACCCCATAAAAAAGAAATTGCTAAAAGCTGTTTTTCTCCAGCAGATATTCGATGTTTAGGAACAAGTTGCCCTTGATTATCATAGAGAGAAAGAGCAAAATTATGAGTATCAATAGCCACGCGATGAACTAAGTCTGATTTATGTAAAAGATAACGGAAACATTCAGTAACTTCTATCTCTAATTTATTCAGCTTTTTCAGAGTTAACTTATCCTTAAATAGCTGTAAAGTATGCTTAACTTTTACAGAAGACTCAATTATATTTTGAATATTGTGAAGTTCCATAGTTTCGTCAGTATAACTCAACAATTCTTTCTTGGTTTGATTAATATCATCCTCCAATTTTTTACAATCATATTTACTATTTTCACAAGCAACTTCTACTCTTGCTAATTCAGTTTGTGCCTCTTGCAAAGCAGTTGCCAAAATTTCATAAGCTTCCGGGGATGCTGCGGTTGCCAATTGCTTTTCCAGAACATTAATTTCTACTTCCAAATCTTTCAGACGAGTTAAACTTTCCTGGGCATTTCTCAGAGAATTTTCAATGTCATAGCGTAACAAATTTTCTAGTAAAATTAAAGCTTCTTCATCAGCAAACAACCAAGGTTCATCAGCTTCATTAATATCCTCTTTCAGCGTCAGATTTTCTTGATTGAGAAACTCTTCAATTTTGCTAACTTTTTCAGTATGAATTGATAAATTATTCAGATAATCAAGTAGACGTTTATCTCTTTCCTGAAAAGCATCCAAAGCAATTTCTGCTTCGTGGCGTAAAATTTCTAGATCGCCCTGAGAACTTGCTTGTTCCAAAAGAGGAGAAATTAAAGCTAGAGGTAAAGCACCTCCAGCAAGTTCAATCATTTCCTGACGAGCATTATCCATTTCCAATTCTACATCTTTAAACTCTTGTTCTAACTGACTCCTTTCCGCAGCAATTTTTCCTCCTTCTGAGACAAATTTTCTCATTGCTTTTTTTTGCTTTTCTTGAGATTTTTTTAATTGCTTTTCTAAATCTGCTAATTTTTCGCTAGCAACTTCCAAATCTGTTTTTTGCTGATGGAGTTTTTGTTCAATTTCCTCTAAATTTCCTATTTCTTTAGTCTTAGCAATTTGTTTCTTTTTCCGAGTCACCAAAATATCTAAATCTGCTGCAAGACGTTCAGCTAATTCTAATCCTAATAATGACTGAATTGCATCTACTACTAAAGGTGGTGGTGTTTCTAGTTCAGCTAATTCTTTTACCTGTTCTCCATCAAACAGAAATAGATTAGAAATTCCTAAAGGTAAGAGGTTTTCTATATATTCATCCCAGGTATTTGCCAAGTAATAATCAGGCCATTCACCATCAAGAATTCCCAGATTATCTTTGCCGTCTTTAGGATTTTTTTCCCAGGTACGAATGATACGATATTCTACAATTTGGTCATCTTGAATATGTTCAAAAGCCAATTCAATGCGAGTTTTTTCTGTAGGAGGAGTATTGCGGTTTACGCATTGAGAAAGAAAGTCGCCATAAGTTAAATTTCCCCTAGTTGAACATTGGGCGCGATGACCGTAAAGTGCAAGGCGAATGGCATCTAAAAGAGTAGTTTTTCCTCCTCCATTCATACCTCCAAATAGGATGATAGGACGGGGGTGATTAGTATTAGTAGGGCGAAGGTTTATTGTTTGTTTACCGAAGTATGGTCCGAAGTTTTGTAAGACAAGTTCTAGAAAGATCATTTTCAGTTATCAGTTATCAGTTATCAGCTTTTTCAGTTATCAGTACCGACTGCTGAAGCATACAGTTTGAAATACTGAAGTTTATTTTTTATTCTTATAATTTAGTTTTTGATGGCAGGAGATAAGTCTGACAAAGAGAATTTTCTTCTCAAGCAACAGAGAATTTTTGTCTTTGACTCTGAATGGAAAAAAGAAAGGTTTTCCAGAGATGAGTTTTTCAGATAAATTTTCATCACTTGTGAGTCATTGTGGAATTTTCCTCCTTGGAGAGAAGTCTGACAAAGAGAATTTTTTTCTCAAGCAACAGAGAATTTTTGTCTTTGACTCTGAATGGAAAAAAGAAAGGTTTTCCAGAGATGAGTTTTTCAGATAAATTTTCATCACTTGTGAGTCATTGTGGAATTTTTCCTGGTAAGAGATAGGTCTGACAAAGAGAATTTTTGTCTTTGACTCTGAATGGGAAAAAGAAAGGTTTTCCAGACATGAGTTTTTCAAATAAATTTTCATATTTTTATTTCTCCTTTACTTCCCTAATCAATATCTTCCAAACTTTGAGGAGAAAACTTCATATTTGCCCAACTTAATTGTTTAATTTTCTCTGAAACTTTTCCTTCCTCAACAGCTTCTTTTAAATCTCTTTTATTGTGAGCGTTTTGAATAGCTTCTTCCTTAGAACGAGAACTTGTTTCAAAACATTGTTCGAGACTTTCGTAAATCTTATATCGGTGAGACTTAATATAATATTGCCGTTCTGTATCTAACAGTTTTGCCATAAGTTCAAGGTGCATTTCATCCCCACTACATATTTCTTCTAATACTGACCATTCATCACTACCTAAAAGACTTATTCCTGCACCAGGACGACAGTCTTGAAATTCTTCTCCTGTTACTTCTTTATATATACGAGGTAAACTATCATCAAACTCGTGTTTTTCCTCTAACCAAATGCGTCTAATTTCGCTAAGTTCTTCTAAAGAAATAAGAGTAATATCTCGCATATTTTCTGGAGCAGTTTCACGAATTTTTGTTTGAGCTTCTAACAACTTTCTCAGTAAAGTATCTCGCCATTCTTTTTTGTACGGACCGGGTATTGGTTCCACAGAAACTTCACCATCTATTTTCCGTTCAAATAGTTGAACTGCACCCCAAATTCGCCGAAAATCTCTTTTATCTCGGTCAAAAATATCTAGTTCTTTACGCAAGTCTACTAATGGTTGTAACCATTCTTTTTCTTCATCATTTTGAATCATTGCTGACATAGATTTATCACTATCTACTAAAGTGCAAACCCAGCATCCAAAACGAGAACTTCCACAACTAGGAGTAGAGGTATCAACTACTAACGGACATTCATTATCTTCTGTTGCACCTCGATACATTGCTAGTAAATCTTTATTACTATTTCCCCAAGGATTTTCCCATTGCATTAAATATAGCCAAACTTCATCAGTTCGCCAGTCTTCAATAGGAGTATAAAGTAAAGAATTAATCAGACTAGGATGAGGACTTAGATGGTTTCTTATTCTACCAATTTCTCGTTTATTCATTATTGCTTCACGATTAGCACTTTCTGTTTTACGAGTTCCTAAAACAACTATTGTTTCCCCATTATTTCTAACAACATTACGAATAAAAAGATTAGAAGGATCAATTTTTAAACGGGGAGTACACCAGCGAAATGTATGGCGTGGAGCTGGGTATCCTTTACCAAGTAATCCCACCCAGTATGTTTTTTTGATTTCTGGTTTTAATAAATGACATTCTATAGGTAGTTTCTGATTTTTTGCAGCCTCTTCCATTAACTTTAAAGAGTTAGTTACCCAAGCAGAAACGATAGGATTTTCTACTAATGTATCTGTAGTAATAACGTGGATAGTTTTAACTCGTTTTTTTTGCGGAAGTTCAGCGATCGCTTTCCATATTAGTTGTAATGTTGCGGTACTATCTTTACCGCCTGAATATCCAATTACCCAGGGAATAGAATCTAAACAATATAGTTCTTGAATTTCTGTAGTTAGCTTTTTTATATCTTCTACTAATTCGGCAGTAGTTCTGCTTGGAAATAAAGATTGTTGTATACCTTTCATATTTATAAATATCCTCAAATTTAGTAAAATTAATTTTCTATGATTCTGATATGAATACGTTATTACGATGTCATTCTAAGGCTTCTATTCTAGGAAAATATTTTTTTTCACTAGGCAACCAAATTCTAAACCCATGAAAGAATTTGATGGGTTTAGAATTTGGAGATTCTTCTTGAAAGTTATTGGAAACGATAATTTTATAATCATAATCATCAGAGATTGTAAATAAACCTTTATCAAATGCCCAATGATGATTTTTACAAAGTGATATGCCGTTATTTATTCTATCATCATAAAATTTTGCAAATGGTTTTATATGCGCTCCATCTACAATGTTTTGCTTTATCGACGTGGTGACTTTCATTCCACAAAAAGCACATTTATAGTTATAGGTGTGGACAACTGCTTTACGAAAAAAAGCATCTCTTAGTAGAGATTTTCTTAAATATGATTTAGGCTGTTTTTGTTGTTCTTCTTGCTCATCATTTTCGTGAAATGTTTGATTAATTGTAATGAGTTCTTGAGTATCTTTTTGGTTGACTGAGAACCAAGTTGCAATTAATAAATCTGTTAATTCTTTTCTGTTATTTTTATCTTGTAGTAGTTCAAATAATTCCGCATCAAAGCTTGCATATTCAACTACTTCTTTAAGTCTATTTAGTCCTCTTGGTCGGTGTTCCTTTGTAACTTTCTTTTTTGGTAAAGAATCAATAAAATCAGATTTAAATTGTACATTCCAAAAACTATCATTCTGCAAATGATAAAAAGGATAGTAAAAACTATTTTTATAAGGACGATAATATAGAATTTTCCAATTTTTCTTAAAAGTATCAATCAATTTTTCTATAACAGTTATTTGTATCTGGTTATTTTGAATTAAACCTTCTGAAATTAAATCAATTACAGACAAAAGGTAAGATAGGCTTGTGTTTAGCAGTACCCGATTTTTTACTTTTACTTGTATTAAGTTCGCTAAAAAGTTGACAGTAGTATGCTAATTTTTTTTCCCTATTTAATTCTTTATTTTTGCTCATTTATAGCTCTAGGTAAAATATCTAATTGTAAATATTTATTTGTCATAAATCACCATATTAACTAAATAGATATGCCAGATTAAATCTCAAATAACTACCAAAATTAAATTTACCATAGCCATTCTGATTCCTCTTTTTGAAATTACGAGATTAACTATTTATTGCTGAATGTTTCTTATTTTGATGCTAAAAAAAAGACATTAATATTCATCCCTCATATTCCATCGGTTAATATTGACATAATCAACAGTATATGTTAATTATAACCTACAATTATAAATTATAACAACTCAAAAGTTTTTAAAAATTTTTGTTAACAAAAATTGATATATTTATTTATTTTCAAAAATCGTTAAAAATATTTCCCAGAATAACCAATGAAAAAGACCAATAAACCCACTTCAGAAATAGCAAAAGAAATTTTAGAAAACGATAATCGAGAAAGAGAAGCGATCGCCATCCTACTAGACAAACACATAGGCAAAGACGACAGATTATTAGTACAAAAAACCATGATGGGAAACACAGAAGCTTACATAGGTTCCGTCACCCTAGAATGGTTAGATAGTCGTGTACGTTTTGCCTCCCAACTACCATTATTTCGGCAAAAATTTGACATGGAAACCAACAATATAATTAGGGATGCAGAAACAATAGATGAAATTCAACAACGACCTTTAGACTGGTCTCGTCAAGCTCCATTAACCCTATATTTAGCAACAAGAAAAGCACATAAATTTCCCGCAGTATTAGTAGTAATTAGCCCCAGTTGGGTAGATAACCCCAAAGCAGAAGAATGGAATAAAAATGGTGAAGCCAATAAATCTGCAACTGATTTTTTACCCCTAGACTCAGAAGGAAAAGTCGGATTATTAGACCTACGTTTAGAAGTAGCAGTATTTGCCTTAGACGGTCAACATAGACTGATGGGAATTCAAGGATTAATGGAATTAATAAAAACTGGTAGATTACCAAGATATAACAAACAAAAGAAGCCAGTAAGCGCAGCAATTACTATTGATGATTTAACCGAAATTAATCATATTGAATTACCAGAACTACAAAAATTAGCCTACGAACAAATAGGCATAGAATTTATTCCAGCAGTAGTCAAAGGAGAGACAAGAGAACAAGCGCGACGGAGAGTTAGGTCAGTTTTTGCTCATGTAAATCTGACAGCAGTCAAATTAAGTAAAGGGCAATTAGCATTATTAAATGAGGATGATGGATTTGCTATTGTAGCCAGAAAAATAGCAATTTATCATCCTATTTTAAAGGAGAAAGATGGTAGAAATTCAAGGATAAATTGGGATAGTGCAACTGTGGCAGCTAAGTCTACTGTTTTAACAACTCTCCAAGCATTGCAAGAAATGTCGGAAAGATATTTAAGACCTCGTTATCCCTATTGGAAACCTTCAGATAAAGGTTTAATTCCTATGCGCCCTGAAGAAGAAGAGTTAGAAGAGGGAGTGAAAGAATTTATGCTATTTTGGGATTATTTGGGTAATTTGCCTAGTTATTCTAGATTAGAAAATAGTGCTGAAACTCCAGAATTAAGAAGATTTAGTTTTGAGACAAAACCAGGAGAAGGTCATATTTTATTTCGCCCGGTCGGACAAATTGCTTTTGCTGAAGCTATAGGAATTTTAATTTATAAAAAAGGCTTTTTTTTAGAGGAAGTTTTTGACAAATTAAATAAGTATGATGTGGATGGTGGTTTGAGTGGAATAGAATTTCCTGACTCAATTTGGTATGGGGTTTTATATGATTTTAATAGAAAGCGAATGTCGGTAGCTGGTAGAGATTTAGCGATGAGATTATTTATCTATATATTAGGTGGAGTTTATGACAAAATGGAGCGGGCAGAAATTCGTCGGGAGTTGGCAGAAGCAAGGCGAGTTGGAGAGGATCGAGCTGTAGATTTTCAAGGTAAGTTTGTGGAATTAAAAAAGGTAGGGTTGCCGGAAATGTTGTCTTGAAGTTAGGATTTATAGAAGTTCACTTTCATATTTTTAGCAATAGGAAGTTCAACAATTAATTAATAATTAATTATTACCGAAAAATAAAGGTATAAACCCTTTTCTTTTAAGGATAAAAAAAGTGCTAGGATATTTCCTTATATTCAATTCCCGTACGGTTTTAAGCAGAGGTAATTATCCATTATCCATTATCCATTATCCATTATCCATTAATTACCTCTTCTTATAAAGAAGAAGATTACCTAAAAGGATTTATTTTATTCTCTTGGTCGATTGGATATTACCAGGGAATCTCGCCATCTCATCCTACGGAATGCTCCGCAAACGACCGCTTTTTTATCCATGAATGAAGAGGCTTTATACCTGAATTTTTTGCTAATTTCATCAACCAAATTAATTACACATACTATAGACTTCCTGTTCCCTTTCTCAACTAGGAAATTCCTAAAAGCACCACTACTTAATTAACTTTTAAAATAAGATTGCTTAAGCATTTCTGTGCTGGAATGCTGTGCAAATAGCTATTAATGGTTAGCTCTCAGATTTTTATAGCAATTTTATGTGAAGTTGCACATAATTCTAAAATTTATTACAAAGTTTTATTGATACTTTTAATTATCGCTCAACCTCTCAATACTAATTCCCCAGATAAAGACAGTAGTTTAATAACTAATAACTCATACTGAAAGCTAACTGCTAAATGCTATGAGATTGCTATAACTGCTGTATATGTTCAACAATTACTTAGTAAATATTTTTCCAAATACTCCCAATTTTTATGACCATATTCTTCTCGCAGAGAATCTTTCAGATTATCATCAATAACTAATTCTCCATCTTCACTACCTTGGAATAGACATCCATGAGAAAATATTTGTTGTATATCTGTGAGACTATCTATTAAACTGACAATAGAATAATGTTGTTCAACCCATTCAGTAGGACTAGGTATTTCAGAACTAACATTTATTGGATGATTAGTGGTAGATGTCATAATTTTATTTCTGTAAAAACCCTGAATCTAAATCAATTCTTTATCTAAATATCTCAGGATACATTATCTAATGATTTATAGACTAATTTCAGTGAAGCTAGTCAAGCAGATATTGTGACAAATTTTGCTGTCTTTAGTGATTTAGATCAACTGTATAGTATGGTCACTTGTCACTCTACGGATATTTATTAAGATAGGTTGTATTTGAGAACTAGATAAAATGACTCAAAATATATTTTATGGATAGTATCTTTATTCAAATAGTTGCTTATCGGGATTTAGAATTGGTTCCCACAGTAAAAGAGGCGATCGCCCACGCTACTCATCCCGAACGCTTCACCTTTGGTATTTGTTGGCAGTATGGTACGGATGAGGAAAAGGACTATATTAGTAAACTTAAAGGTATAAAAAATTGTCGTATTATTGCGGTTACAGCTTCTCAAGCTCGTGGTGTAGGTTGGGCGAGGTCTCTGGTGCAGAAGTTATGGCAAAAAGAGGAATATACTCTACAAATTGATGCCCACATGAGATTTTTGCCTGGATGGGATGTAGAATTAATTAGAATGCTAAAAATGTGCCCCTGTGAAAAACCGCTTCTGAGTACCTATCCTCCTGCTTATAAACCTCCTAGAGAATTGGTTGGAGATACACCAAGTCGGTTAGAACCAAATCAGTTTGGAGATCCTGGCACTTTAACTTTAAGAGGAATAGGGGATTTAAGTAAATGTAGCACTCCGCAATTGGGAGCTTTTGTTGCTGCTGGATTTATTTTTGCAGAAGGGTCAATTATTGAGGAGGTGCCCTACGACCCGGATATTTATTTTACAGGAGAAGAGGTATTATTTGCTGCTAAAGCTTGGACGAGGGGGTGGGATATTTATCATCCTAATTTGAGTGTTTGTTGGCATTTTTATAATACTGGTAAAAAGCGGGTTGTACATTGGGAAGATCATAAAGATTGGTGGGTACAAAATAAGGTGTCTGAATCTCGTTTTCGTCAGATTTTGGGAATGGAAACTACAACAGAAGATTTTGGAATTTATGGGTTAGGAAATGTCAGAAGTTTGGCAGAGTATGAAGCATTAGCAGGTGTGAATTTTAAGGAGCGTTGGTTTATTCGTTTTATTTAGGGAAGGAAGAGGGAAGAAGGAAGAAGGAAGAAGGAACAAGGAAGTTAGTCAAGTACAAAAGAAGAAGTTAGAAGTTAGAAGTGATAAGTCGGAACTTAGAAGTTATAAGTTATAAGTTAGAAGTTATAAGTCAGAAGGAAGTTAGTCAAGTACAAAGGAAGAGGTAAGAGGTAAGAAGGAAGAAGAAATAAGAAATAAGAAATAAGAAATAAGAAATAAGAAATAAGAAATAAGAAATAAG
>NZ_JBNHEQ010000091.1:0-11955 GCF_050016015.1 Dapis hubbardiae BLCC-M172 | reverse complement strand
AATAAGAAATAAGAAATAAGAAATAAGAAATAAGAAATAAGAAATAAGAAATAAGAAATAAGTCGTAGAAGTCAGAAGGAAGTTAGTCAAGTACAAATGTGAAAATTTTTCGCTTTGCTGGAAAGAGGAAAGTTGCCAGAATAGTAGTAGGTAAACCATCAGTATTTTTCCCAAATTTCGGAATCTGACTAGAGGAGGTTTTGCTAGAGATAGGAGAGATTTTTCTGGATGAAAGGGAATAGTTTTTGTGAAAATTTTTGCCTTTGATATAAATAGGAAAGTTATCTGAATGTCTGAAGTAGGTAAGTAAAATTAAAGCCAAGTAATTGTCAAGCTCATAAATCATCTACTGCCACACTCTAAAACCTATTAAAACTTTTTGAGTGGTAACAACTTGACCAGAGGAAAGTTGCCAGAATAGTAGTAGGTAAACCATCAGTATTTTTCCCAAATTTCGGAATCTGACTAGAGGAGGTTTTGCTAGAGATAGGAGAGATTTTTCTGGATGAAAGGGAATAGTTTTTGTGAAAATTTTTGCCTTTGATATAAATAGGAAAGTTATCTGAATGTCTGAAGTAGGTAAGTAAAATTAAAGCCAAGTAATTGTCAAGCTCATAAATCATCTACTGCCACACTCTAAAACCTATTAAAACTTTTTGAGTGGTAACAACTTGACCAGAAGTAAACATTAAACCTTGATTTTCAGTAACTATTATTATCAATTTACTTTCACAGAAAACTAACCAAACTTCTTCACCACCAGATTCTAAATATTCTTGAGTTTTTAAAAAGACATTTTAAGCTAAATCTGTAGGGGAAATAATCTCTGCACTTAAAGGAAAACTCTGAGGTAAAGTAGGATAATTTCCATATTGTGAAACTAACTCAGGAGTCAGATAAGCAACGTCAGGCGATCGCCCTTGTTGATTGGTACGACAAGGTACATCTGTATAAACTTTTCCACCTTGTTGACTAGCATTTTTATAGTCATCCCAATAACGACCAAGCCTTAATTAAATTTTTCCATGTGTTAATGTCATGCCGTTTTTTTCTATTAATTTGCCGTCTACCCATTCCATTTTTTCAGGAGGGTTTTTTGTGAAGTCTTCTAAGGAGATATTTTGATTTATGAGAGTATAATTTATCATAATTTAAGAAGGAAAAAGCTAAAGTAAGGATATAACTAAGAAACTTTGTCGATTTTTTTTAGGGAATGAATAAAATAAGAAGCAATAATATGAAATTGTATTGATAGTAGAGTTTAGGATTAATACCTAAATTAAATTATCAAATTATTGTGCTATTTTTCGTTTTTTCCTTTGACGGTAAATAATAAGTGCTTCCTCTTCAATCATTCCAGTCTTCTAAAATCTTCATTTGTAAACTTCTTATTTTATTATCAGTTTGATTCTTAAAAGTTCGGTCTCTATTTATTTTAAAAGGTAGTATTAGAAGCTCTGCAATTTTTTTAGAAAAAGTACCTATATCTAGAATAATAATTACAAAGATAACTAATTTTGCTAAAAAAGCTAGAATTTCACCAGATAAAGGAATCAATTCCAATATTTGTGGAAGAGTAAAAAACAAAATCAAGAAGGTGACAAAGTTCATAATTCTATAAATTTCATCTCTTTCTCCTTTATCTTCTTTTCGAGTAAGTTCAATGGTACTATCTTTATTTGTTACAAATAAAGATAGTACTTCATCTTCCTGAATTCGTCTTCCCGATACAAATCGAAATCCTACTTGATATTTCGGTAAAATTTCTCTGATTAAATACCTTTTTTTGACTTCACTCGGCTTAAGATCCTTTATCTCAATTTCCTCTATACCCATTAAATTATCATTCAAAGGTGGTTAAAAAATTGTTCTAAAATTCCCACATTTATATCAAGAAATTACTTTTGAATTTCTTGATTTTTAATTACTTTTCTACCAGTATTTTCAATATCGCAAGAGATGAGATATAAATCGGCAAGCTCATGATTTTCACCATAAAGGATACTAATATTTTTCTGATCTACATCTTTTTTGAAATCTAAAATACTCGATGTATTTGTTGTATAGGAAAGCTCCATTGCTTGGTCTTGACGCTGCTTTTTTGATGAGAAGTAATTAAATAGCGATACTGAAAAACCAGAGATAATAGCAATAGTAACCTTTTGCCAAAAATCACTATTTTCTAATAGTGTTTGAATTGCTGTTAGATATTCGTTTAAGTTATTCATCGAATAATCTCCTTATTTTTTTATAAAAATGATTAATTTGAGCTTCCGAATTTGTCATATTGAGTTTTCCCATTTTAATTAATATCATATTAAAGTTCGTAGTAGGGTTTTAGCGGTAAGATAAATCGGGCTAAAGCCCTACTACAAAAAAATTATTTTAACTGATAACTATTAACTGATTATCCATTTTCTCGTCCCGAAATATTTACAAGAATGAGCAGCAATATTAGCAGCATTTGCTAATGCTTCTGTAAATTCCCTATCAAAAATGTAGTGACAAAATGCTCCATGAAAAATATCACCAGCACCTAATGTATCAACAGCATTAATTTTCGGAACTTCTACATTACCAAACTTACCTTTACTCAAATATTTGATAGGTTTTTCTCCTTGAGTAATGGCAATATGTGGAATATTTTGATTTGCTAAATAGGTAAAAACTTCCTCTTGACTTTTACAGTTAGGAGGATAAAAATTAGCTGAACAAATAGCATAATCAACAAAAGGTAAAATTTCCTCAAACCCTGATTTCCAACTACCTCCATCTATAACAATAGGAATATTTTTTGACTTACCAAGTTGAGCAATTTCTAAACTTGCTGCTATTTGATGACCGTCGATTAAAACAATATCAATATTATCAATAATTTCTGGAGAGATAAGTTCTTTTGAGATTTGAGACTTAGTAGCATTGATAGAAATAACCGCGCGATCGCCTGTATCTTGAGTAGTAATAATTGATGAAACTGGTGGTGGTTCGGAACGATTTTTATCTAAGTCTTGTATGATGACATTATGTTTTTCTAAATCTGCTTTAATTAGATGAGTTATCGGATTATTTCCTAACCCACAAAGAAGAGTTGTTTGATTATTAAAGTAGCTAAATGTTACTGCTGCATTTGTGGCAGGACCTCCGGCAGTAACAGCATAATTAGTAGCAACAACTTTTTGATTTTTATCAGGGTAAGTTGCTGTGAGATAAACTAAATCTAAAGTAATTAATCCGACAAAAAGTCCGGTTTTAGTCATGTTTTTTAAGGTAAGCATTCAGCATTCAGCGGTCAGCTATAGTAATTATAAATATCGTAGGGGTTTGGTCTCCAAATCCAAGTACAAATTTAATTTTGTACTATTTTATATAGCAATCCTAAATAGGTCACGGGTAATCAAAAAGTAGATAAAAAAACTGAAAGTCCCGCCTGTTGACTGTTGCCTAAAAAGCAGTAAGATTTTTGCCACAAATAAAATAGGATTACTATAGTATAATTTTGGTCTCCAAACCCAACCAAAAATGGTATAAAAAAACAACCCCCTACAATTTTTTTACGCATCATTTCATATTTTCATATCAGTTATTAAATCATCATAATGACAATAATTTTTACTCCATTTAAAGAAGTTTTAAGCAATAGTATGATTATTTTTTTTTACTTTTAAAAGGGGGTAGTCCTGCATTGTAATGGTGAAAATATATATTTTTTAATTTCTTCCCACACTCCCCACACTTCCCACACTCCCCACACTCCCCACACTCCCTCTACCATTACTATGCACCACCACCTAAAAGGGGATTTTAACCGCTCTTAAACCATCCTACTTACAGCATTTTTCAGGTCAATAAACCATATAAAAAAAGATAATCATGTACGGACTTTTGCACTTATGTTATAATATCTTGTCTAACTAAGTTTGGTCTGCAAATTCCTTATGCGCTTCGGTTTGGAGACCAAACCCCTACCGTTTTTTCTCACGAATGATTCCATATTGCTATAGTTTTCATTATCCATTATCCATCTACTCCCTAAAAAAGTGAATAATTTAGGAATTCCTCAAATACCATCTAATTTAAAATTACGACCTTATCAAGAACAAGCTGTTAATAATTGGATTGCTAATAGAGGTAGGGGAATTTTAAAGATGGCAACTGGTACTGGAAAAACAATTACTGCTTTAGCGATCGCTACTGAACTTTATCAAAAAATTGGCTTACAAGTATTAATTGTAGTTTGTCCTTACCGTCATTTAGTAACTCAATGGGGAAGAGAATGTGAAAAGTTTTCTTTTCAACCAATTCTAGCTTTTGAGAATGTAAATAATTGGCAAAATAAACTTTCTACTACTCTTTATAATATTCATTCCGGTCAGCAAAAATTTATTTCTATTATTACTACTAACTCTACTTTTATCTCAGATAGTTTGCAATCTCAACTTAAATATTTTCCTGAAAAAACTTTGATTATTGGGGATGAAGCTCATCATTTAGGTTCGCCAAAATTGGAGAAAAGTTTACCTAAAAATATTGGTTTAAGACTTGCTTTATCTGCTACCCCAGAAAGATATTTTGACGACGAAGGAACTACGGCAATTTTAGATTATTTTGGTGAAGTATTGCAGCCAGAACTAACTTTAGCTGATGCAATTCAACAAGGTGCTTTAGCTCGTTATCTTTATTATCCAATTTTAGTAGAATTGACTGAAGCGGAAAGTCGAAATTATACCAAATTAACCGCGAAAATTGGTTGGGCGTTATTGTTATCAGAAAAAGAGAATGTGGAAATAGAAAAAGAAGATATAAAAACTTTATTAGTACAGCGTTCTCGATTAATTGCTTCGGCACAAAATAAATTAACAGCATTAAAAAATTTAATGGCAAATCGTTTACAAACAACTCATACTTTATTTTATTGTGGAGATGGATTGGTAGAAAGAGAAAATATTTCAGATTTACGACAAATGGAAGCAGTGGTGAAACTATTAGGTTATGAATTAGGTTACAGAGTTAATAGTTATACTGCTGAAACTCCGATTAAGAAAAGAGAGAAGTTAAGACAACAATTTGAAAGTGGAGAATTGCAAGGTTTAGTAGCAATTCATTGTTTAGATGAAGGGGTAGATATTCCAGCAATTAAAAATGCAGTTATTTTGGCAAGTAGTCGAAATCCTCGACAATTTATTCAGAGAAGAGGCAGAATTTTACGACCTCATCTGAGTAAGGAAAGAGCAACTTTATTTGATATGATTGTTTTGCCTCCAGATATGGGTAGAAGTAGTTTAGAAGTAGAACGAAATTTACTGATAAAAGAGTTAAAAAGGTTCTGAGAATTTGCCGATTTAGCAGACAATTCTGGAGAAGCTAGAGTGAAATTATTAAGTATTCAAAAAAGGTATGGATTATTAGATATTTAATACCATACAATGACAGTTTATTCAGAGAAGAGGCAGAATTTTACGACCTCATCTGAGTAAGGAAAGAGCAACTTTATTTGATATGATTGTTTTGCCTCCAGATATGGGTAGAAGTAGTTTAGAAGTAGAACGAAATTTACTGATAAAAGAGTTAAAAAGGTTCTGAGAATTTGCCGATTTAGCAGACAATTCTGGAGAAGCTAGAGTGAAATTATTAAGTATTCAAAAAAGGTATGGATTATTAGATATTTAATACCATACAATGACAGTTTATTCAGAGAAGAGGCAGAATTTTACGACCTCATCTGAGTAAGGAAAGAGCAACTTTATTTGATATGATTGTTTTGCCTCCAGATATGGGTAGAAGTAGTTTAGAAGTAGAACGAAATTTACTGATAAAAGAGTTAAAAAGGTTCTGAGAATTTGCCGATTTAGCAGACAATTCTGGAGAAGCTAGAGTGAAATTATTAAGTATTCAAAAAAGGTATGGATTATTAGATATTTAATACCATACAATATTAAAATAAAATTTATTGAGCTAATTGTTAAAAATGAAGGGAGAATAAAAAATATTTATGTTTCTAGAATCACCAGAAGCAAATCCTAAAATTTTGTTAGATATTATTAAATCTGCTGTGGCAGGAAAAGTTGTTATTCCTGATTTCCAAAGGTCTTTTGTTTGGAAAAAAGATGACATTCAAGATTTACTAACTTCTTTGTTGCAGGGTTATTTTATCGGAATATTTCTGATGTTAGACACCCCTAGTAAAAACCCAATGTTTCCTTTTAGATTTGTGGAGGGAATGATAGAGAAACCTAATGTTACAGAAACTGTGACATTAGTTCTTGATGGTCAACAACGCATTACTTCTCTATATTATGCACTTTATGAACCTAATCAACCTCTAAAATGGGCGAAAAATCCTTATCGTTTTTATTTACATTTAGAGTCAGTTTTAGATAATGATTTAGAAAATGCAGTTGTAGGAATATCTGAACGCGATAGCCGTAGAAGAAAAGAATACGATGAATTAGTCAAACAACATAAAGCCTTACCTTTTTCTATATTACGAGATTCTATTAGTTTTAATAAATGGCTGTATCGAGAACAAGATATTTGGGAGGATAAAGAACAAGAATTATTGGTAAATATCTATAATAGGCTCCATGAATTTACAGTTCCTGTTATTTCCTTATCTTCTGAAACAAGAGAAGAAGATATTGTCAATATTTTTGAGCGAATTAATCGTACTGGTGCTAGTCTTTCTCTTTTTGATTTGGCTGTAGCAAATCTTTATAAAAAAGGAGTAAATTTACGAAATTTATGGGAGAAATTTCAAAATAGTTATCAGGAAGTTACAGATTTAATTAAACCAGAATTTTTACTGAGACTAATTGCTTTGAGGCAAGGTAAAGAACCAAAAAAAGGTAACTTATTAAAAATGACAAGATACATAGAAGGAGAATTATTTAAAGAGTTATGGAATGAAGCAGTTAAGTCAATAGTAACAGCTTATCAACGATTAATTAATGTGTATGGAGCCTTTGATTCTAAGTGGATTCCTTATACTACTTTAATTGTTCCTTTAGCTGCTTTATTAAATAAAATAAATCGAATTTCTGCTGGTGCTGAAGCTTATCAAAAGTTAGATTATTTTTATTGGGGATGTATTTTAGGTTAGCGTTATGACAATGCTGTAGATAGCAAAATTTATTATGATTTTCAAAATGTTAGTGGATGGATAGATAATCAGGGAAATGCACCAGAATGGTTACAAAAATTATCTGTTCAAAGTTTTGATTTAAAGACTGAGGAAAGTTATACAACTTTATATAGAGGATTAATGGGGTTAATTGTTTGTGAAGGTTCTAAAGATTTTTTAACAGGGCAACCTGTGGAAATTAATAAGTGTCAAGATGACCATATTTTTCCTAAGTCTATTCATAGTGAAAAGTATGATAATTTAGTTGATAGTATTCTGAATCGAACTTTAATTTATCAAACAACTAATAGGTGTAAAAGTAATAAACTTCCGGCGGATTTTTTAAATGATTGTTTAGCTAAACATGGTGGTAATGAAGAGCAGCTTTGAGAAACTTTAGGTAGTCATTTTATTGATGAGGATGGGTATGCAGCAATGCAAAATAATGATTTTATTCGTTTTATAAATTATCGTCAGAAAGTTATGCAAAAAAAATTACAAGAAATTGTTTCTTTAGCTGAACCTATTGAGGAGTTGGAAGCTATTTCTGAGGATGAGGTGACATATTGGTTAACTCCAGTTGCTGCTAATGAGAAACGTTTTGCTTCTGAACAAATTAAGTTTTTGGTTGCTGAAGAACAGATTTATGCTTTTGGATATAAAACTCCTGGTCGAAAAAGCATTAAATCTGGGGATAATATTTGTTTTTATGCTTCTAGCAAGGGTATTGTTGCTCATGCTTTAGTTAAAACTAAACCAGAAAAGTTGAATCATCCTAAAATTTTTAATTCTGATAAGTATCCTTGGGTTTTTGAGTTAGAAAAACCTTGTTTATATTTGGATACTCCTGTAGTTTTGGATGAGGATTTAAGGAATAAGTTAGATGCTTTTTTAGGGCGTGAAGATCGTTCTAATTGGTCATGGTTTGTTCAGGCTACTAGAAAAATTTCTGCCAATGATTTTAGAGTTTTAACTAGGAATTTTTATTAGGTATAAAATTATTAATATAAGCTAGAAAAAAATTACATGATAATTAACACCAAAAATCTATGCCTAATATCACAATTAACCTACCCTATGAAATACTTTATTCTTTAGAGCTAGCTTGTGAAAAATAAATAATAAGCTTTTTGACTAGAGAGCGATCGCTAATAATTGTTCATCAAGGAGTACCCATATTTTAATCTAAAAATTACTCAAAAAAAAATCAAAAATGACAGTTAAAATAACACTCAAATTTACCAGAAAATGTCGAAGCAGATTCAGTTGATTCAAACAGCTATCTCTATAATTATCTTATTTTTTTCAAAATTTACTCTTTCTTCCCTATTCCCTACTCCCTACTCCCTATTCCCTACTCCTAAATGACTTCAAAATACTCAGATAAAGTAATCAAAGAAATATCAACTATTTTTTCAGAAAAGCAATCAAAATATAGTCCTAAAAGTCAAAGTAAACTCAATAATATTCAAGAACCAATTACTACTGCTCCCCCAGAAGTAAAGCAAATTATTGGGCGAGTATTACAATTAGAAAAAGACAGACTTTATAAAAAAACTCCTCGAATTAACGATGATATTCTCAAAATTATTAAAGAAGCAGTGCAATGAAATTAATTTCCATTATCTTGTGTAAATTTCGCCAGTTTTACGGCAAAACTCCTGAAATAATTTTAGCATCAGGGAAATGGAGTTTTCTTACTTCTTACTTCTTACTTCTTACTTCTTACTTCTTACTTCTTCCTTCTTCCTTCTCCCTTAAATTAAGATGATATTCTCAAAAAAAGAAATAGCAGTTCAATGAAATTAATTTCCATTATCTTGTGTAAATTTCACCAGTTTTACGGCAAAACTCCTGAAATAATTTTAGCATCAGAGAAATGGAGTTTTCTTACTTCTTACTTCTTACTTCTTACTTCTTACTTCTTCCTTCTTCCTTAAATTAAGATGATATTCTCAAAAAAAGAAATAGCAGTTCAATGAAATTAATTTCCATTATCTTGTGTAATTTCCGTCAGTTTTACGGCAAAACTCCTGAAATAATTTTAGCATCAGGCAAGCAAAATACAACAATCATTCATGGCAATAATGGTTCAGGTAAAACTACTATAATGAATGCTTTTACTTGGGTACTTTATGAAAAATTCAGTGCTGCTTTTGCTGCAGAAAATAAATTAGTAAATAAACGAGCAATTACAGAAGCAAAACCTGGTCAAGCTATATCTTGTTGGGTAGAAATTGTGTTTGAACATGATAATAAACGTTATCAAGCAAAACGTTTATGTCGAGCTTATAGAAACGAAGAAAATAAACTTGAACATGGCAAAAGCGAGTTATATATGCAGATAGCTGGAGATGACGGACGTTGGTCTCCACCACCAGAACATCCTGATGATATTATTGGCAGAATTTTACCAGAAAGTTTACATAGATATTTCTTTTTTGACGGAGAAAGAATTGAATATATTGTTCGAGATAATCAGAAAAGTGAAATTGCAGAAGCTACTAAGGAATTATTGGGAATTGAAGTATTAAATCGTTCTGTTAGACATTTAGGGGAAGCTAAAAAATCTCTGGAAACTGATTTAAGATTGATTGGTAATCCAGAGACTAAAAAACTATTGAAAGAAAAAAGAAAAGTTGAAGAGGAAATTGATAAATTATCAAAACGCCAAACAGAAATAGACCAAGAATTACAACATCATAGAGAACTTAAAAAAGAAATTAGTAGTCGTTTATTAGATTTTAAAGGTGCAGAAGGGTTGCCCCAACAAAGAGACCAATTAAAAGTTCAGATTGGAGCAATAAAAGAACAAATAGTACAAGCAAATCAGGGATTAAAAAGGGCTATATCAACTCGTGGTTATATGGTATTCTTATCAGAAGCAATAACAGAATTTCGAGAATTATTTGGTTATTTAAAGGAAAAAGGAGAGCTGCTCACAGGAATTAATCGGCAGTTTATTCAACAGTTATTAGAAGAAGAGCGTTGTATTTGTGGAGCGGAATTAACTATAGATTCTACGGCGAGAAAATTAGTAGAAAAATGGATGGAAAAAGTAGAGGTTGCTGATGTTGAAGAAACTGCAATTAGAATGACTGTACAAATGGATGAAGTTGATAAACAAGTGGTAGATTTTTGGGAGGAAGTTGATAGACAACAGGGAAATATAGAACAATTACGTTCTCAACTTTCACGGATTGAAAATCAATTAGAGGTAGTTCAAAAAAAATTGCGTAGTTATCCAAATGAGGATATTCAGAAGTTACAAAAAAGGTTAGACGAAATTGAAACTAAGGTGGGAGATTTAAACCGGGAAACTGGTTCAAATACTCTACAGTTAGAAACTTTGCAGAAAGAAATTAAGGTATTAGATAAACAAGTCGATAGGCAAACAATGAATGAGTTAAAACAAGTTTTATGTCAAAGACGAATTGCTGCTACTCAGGATGCTATTGAGAGACTAAATGAAGTTAAATTACGTCTGGAAAAACAGTTTAGAGTTTCTTTGGAAAAGCGGGTACAAGAGTTATTCTCAGAAATTTCTTTTACTCCTTATATTCCTCAGCTAAATGATAATTATGAGTTAACTTTAGTAGAAAATACTGGTGGTAAAAATGCTTTAGTTGCCGCTTCTACAGGAGAGAATCAAATTCTCAGTTTGGCATTTATTGGTAGTATTATCGATCAGGTGAGAGAATGGAGTCAAAAGAATACTTTAATGGGGCCGGATAGTAGCACTTTTCCTATTGTAATGGATTCTCCTTTTGGTAGTTTAGACGAGATTTATCGGCGACAAATTGCTAAAACAATTCCTCAATTAGCAAATCAATTAATTGTATTAGTAACTAAGACTCAATGGCGAGGTGAAGTTGCTGAAGAAATGGCTGATTATATTGGTAGAGAATATGTTCTTTCCTATAATTCTCCAAAACCAGATTGTGAGGAAGATACTATTGAGTTAGGTGGTGAATCTTATGCTTTAGTCAAACGTAGCCCAAATGAGTTTGAATATACAGAATTGCTTGAGGTAGATTATGATGACTTTTGAATAAGGAAGAAGTAAGAAGGAAGAAGAAATAAGAAATAACAAAGATTTAGCTATATATAGAAGTCAAATTTTTATCTACTCATAAAACCGACAAAAAGTGAAGAGGAGGTAACAAGTTATCGTTATACTTCAGAAAATATCTACTTTCCTCTAGCTAAAGCAGATATTCTGGAAAAGTATCTGACAAATTTTGTCTTATCTATATATAGAAGTCAAATTTTCATCTATGACAAAACTGACAAAAAGTTGAGTGGAAGTAAGAGGTAGTTGTTTGACTTCAGAAAATATCTACTTTCCTCTCACTCAAGCATATATCTGAGAAAAGTCTCTGGCAAATTTTGTCTTACCTATATATAGAAGTGCAATTTTTATCTCTGAGAAAAACTGACAAAAAGTTGAGTGGAAGTAAGAGGTAGTTGTTTGACTTCAGAAAATATCTACTTTCCTCTCACTCAAGCATATATCTGAGAAAAGTCTCTGGCAAATTTTGTCTTACCTATATATAGAAGTGCAATTTTTATCTCTGAGAAAAACTGACAAAAAGTTGAGTGGAAGTAAGAAGTAGTTGTTTCACTTCAGAAAATATCTACTTTCCTCTAGCTAAAGCAGATATCTGGAAAAAGTCTCTGGCAAATTTTGTCTTACCTATATATAGAAGTGCAATTTTTATCTCTGAGAAAAACTGACAAAAAGTTGAGTGGAAGTAAGAAGTAGTTGTTTCACTTCAGAAAATATCTACTTTCCTCTAGCTAAAGCAGATATCTGGAAAAAGTCTCTGGCAAATTTT
>NZ_JBNHEQ010000090.1:0-11008 GCF_050016015.1 Dapis hubbardiae BLCC-M172 | reverse complement strand
ATCCCGACGCTCCCCCGAAAGGAGAGCGCGGGACTTCTCGCCGGGGGAGTTAAAATGTGGGTTAAGTTTCAGTATCCCGGAAGACCTCTCCCCCGACCCCTCTCCTGCTCTTGAGAGGGGAGGAATTATCCCCTTTCTCTTGCAGGGAAGGGGGTTGGGGGGTTAGGTTTTACCGAAAATTTTAGTCTAGACACGCTACCACAAACAAAAATTTTATTCGGTAAATTTACGGAAATAACCTCTCAAAAAGCGTAACTGAATTTCAGTATCTTTACTATTGTGAGTTAAAATATAAATCAATTAATATATTAAGATATTGTTAATCTATCAGGATTTACCCAAAGCATCTATAAAATTACGTTTTTCGTAGGGGAAATCTCCTAAGTCATGGTCCCCAAAGATGAATTGCCCCTACGGATAGCATTTCTGCGTAAGTCCTGTATATCTCTCCACTGGCAGCGCGATCGCCTCAGTAGGGCGATATATCAGGCTTTTTTCCCTCCTAGTCGGTTTTCTGATAGCTCCTATTTATCTCCTTTATCATTATTTTTAATATGAAACCCACTGTTGTAGAATCTTACGGTATATCTGCCCTCACCATAATTTTAAGTACATTAGCTGTAGCTCCCGCTCACTCCCAACCTATCACTCCAGCCAACGACGGTACAGGAACAACGGTAAATCAAAACGCCAATCAATTCAATATTGAAGGTGGCAGACGCAGTGGGGCCAACCTTTTCCACAGCTTTGACAAATTCAATGTTAACTCTGGCCAAACTGCCAACTTCGTTACTACCCCAGACACTAGCAACATTCTCGGTAGAGTTACAGGAGGAAATGCCTCTTATATTAATGGTCTTATTCAAGTCATCGGGGGTAATTCCAATCTCTTTTTAATGAACCCCGCAGGCATAATGTTCGGTCCAAATGCTAGCCTCAATATACCCGCTTCATTTAGTGTCACCACTGCCACAGGAATTGGCTTTGACAATAATAACTTTTGGTTTAAGGCAATGGGTACAAATGATTATGCTAACTTAATCGGAGAACCCAGTGGTTATAGATTTAATGTATCTAACCCAAGCGCTATAGTTAACGAAGCAAATTTAACATTAAACCCCGGAGAAAATCTAACTTTGTTGGGTGGAACAGTCATCAATACTGGGCAACTATCCACCCCAGGAGGTAATATTACCATCGCAGCAGTAGAAGGCGGTAGTGTCTTAAGAATTTCTCAACCAGGACATTTACTCAGTTTGGAAGTAAACCCAGTCATAGTGAATGGGGAAGATACTGATATAGCCCCTCTATCTTTACCCGGACTTTTAACAGGTGGAGAAATAATTCAGGCCACATCTGTAATTGTTAATGAAAATGGTGATGTGGTGTTGACAGATTCAAATACAATAGTGGCAGATGTACCAGGAACGGCCATAACTTCTGGAGGTATAGATGTATCGAGCGCTGGGGATGTAGGAGGGCAGGTAAATGTGTTGGGCGATCGCGTAGCTCTGGTTGATACTAATATTAATGCGGATGGTTTAAATGGTGGCGGTACGGTATTAATTGGAGGAGATTCTCAAGAGAGTAGCACAGTTTTCAATTCTCAACAAACTTCTGTTAATAGTGGCTCAAATATTTCTGCTAATGCTATTGAGAATGGAGATGGAGGAAGAGTAATAATTTGGTCTGATGGAACTACTAATTTTGACGGAAATATTAGTGCTAAAGGTGGGGAAATTTCTGGTAATGGAGGGTTTGTTGAAGTTACGGGAAAACAAGATTTAATATTTGATGGAAATGTGAATGTTACTGCAGCATTTGGAGAAGATGGAACGATATTTTCACAACCAGAAAGTGTGACTATAGGAGAGTCAGAAAATTCTGATACTTCACAAACAGGAGAAGATAATACTGAGGTAGAAACGACTGAAAATCCTGAAGTTGCTGAAGGTTCAGAAACGACAGAAACAGAAGTAGTAGAAGATAATACTGAGGTAGAAACGACTGAAAATTCTGAAGTTGTTGATAGTTCAGAAGCGACTGAAACAGAAGCACCAATAGATCCTTTTGCTCAAGATGAGAATGCAGATGTGACAATTTCGGCTGAAAATATTGGGCAATTATCAGGGAATGTAGTATTAGAAGCTGACAATGATATAACAGTTAATGAAAAGATAGAAACTGATTCTTCTGTAGAATTAAAAGCTGGTCGAAGTATTAATATAAATGCGGATATTGATACATCAGTTGGAAATGGAAATATTGATTTGTTTGGTAATAATGATGAGATGAATATTGCTAACCGGAGTAACGGGAAAGCTTCAATTAATCAATTAGATGGAACGACCTTAAATGCCGGAAGTGGAACTATTAATATTCAGTTAGGAAATTTAGGAGAAGTAGGTGATATAAATCTAGCTTCTTTAACTACAACAGGAGAGGTTTTAGTTAATGCTAATGGGGGAAATATTGCTAGAGTTTCATCAAATTCTTTGATTAATGCGGGGAGTGTTTTATTTCAAACTTCTGGGAATGGTGGAATAGGTTTAATTGATGCTCCTTTGCCGTTGAATGTGGAAAATTTAGAGGCAGTTAGTGGTAGTGGAGGGGTGTTTTTTGATGTAGGAAATGTGAATATTGGTGATGTGAGTAAGGATGTGGATGGTATTGTTACTGCTGGAGGAGATATTGATATTAAAAGTGATGGAGATGTGACTTTAACGGAAGCTATTTCTACTCAGGAAATAGTAGAGAATAATTCAGAAGCAGAAATATCCCCCCCTTCGCAAGGAGGAGGGATCGAAGCAGAAGCAGAAATATCCCCCCCTTCGCAAGGGGGGTTAGGGGGGATCGAAGCAACAGAAGTTACTGATACAAATGGTTCGATAAATATTGAAGCAACGGGAGATATTGTTGCTACGGGTAGTGGAATAAAAGGTGGTGGAGAAAGTGTTTCTTTGTCTGCTAGTAATATTAGGATAAATGATGAATTTGATGAAACTTCTGGGGATGCGGATGTTAAGTTAGAAGCGACAAATGATATTACTGTTGAGGATATAGAAGATGATGTGTTGGAATTTCTGCCTGGGGATGGAGAGATAGAAATTCGTGCTGATGTGGATGGGGATGGAGTTGGTGTTGTTCAGATGTTGGATAATGAAGCGGATGTTGGGAGCGATCCGGATACTTTTGAGAATGGTGCGGATACTATTAAGACCAATGGGCGAGATTTGACTATTGCTGGTGCTGGTATTGTTTTGGGGAATATTGATACTTCTACTGGGTTGCCTGTTTTTTCTGGTGGGGAGTTGTTGGCTACTATAGATGTGGATGAGGGGGGAGCGATACCACCAGAAGTAGAGGATAAGAGTGGATTCATTCCACAAGAAGATGTTGATTTTTCTAATGTTGAATTTGATGGCGAAGGTAATTATATTATTGGGAGTGAATCTTATTATTTTGCTGAGATTGGAGGTAAATATTATTATGTACCAACTACTACGACTTTGAATGACACTGCCACCTTTACTTTTACTGTAGATGGTGACTTGGGAACTGTCGAAAATATAGATGTACGCTTTTCTGCGGAGCATACTAGGAATTCAGACTTGGAAGTTTATCTGAAATCACCCGGAGGGAAGAAAGTAACATTGTTTGCTGGTGTTGGTGGTTTTGGTGGACAAAACTTTCAGGATACTGTGTTGGATGGTGATGCTTCTAGAAGTATTGACTCTGGGTTTGCTCCATTTGATGGTACATATCGTCCCCAAGGAAGTTTGGCAGATTTTAATGGAGAAAACCCCAATGGAACTTGGACTTTGAGGGTGAAAGATACTTTTCCCAGATTGGCTAGTGGCACTTTGTACAGAGCTGGTGACACTGCTCCCTGGGAAACTGCCACAGGTACACAACTGTTGTTGCGTCAACCTAATACTTTAGTGAGTGGAGGAGGAAATGGTGGAGCAATTAATCTAGAAGCAACTCATGGTGATATTAGTGTAGGAAATATTGGTAGTTTCAGCGAAACTGGTAATGCTGGTAGAGTGAATATCAAGGCTAAAAACAATATTATTACAGGGTTGATTAATTCTGCTTCTCGTCAAGGAATTGGGGGTGATATTAACCTTAATGCTATCTCTGGCAATATTGATATATTTTCATTGGATACTTCATCCCTGGATGGAGATGGGGGTAATTTGGAGATCGAGGCGTTAGGAGATATTACTACGGCAGAAATTAAGACTGACTCAGGTGAATTTTTTGTTAATGAGTATAATATAGAAGAAACTAATAGTGGTAGTGGCAACGCTGGTAATATCACTATAGAAAGTAAAGAAGGTTCAATTGATACTACAGAAGGTTCTCTTTTAGCTCGTTCAGTTTCAGGGGATGGGGGTGATATCGCGATATCAGTTCAGACTGGTAATGTCACTACAGCGTCGCTCAATTCCAGTTCTAATTCCAGTTCCTTTTCCTCCTCATCAAGCAACTCAGGGGATGGGGGTGATATCGCGATATCAGTTCAGACTGGTAATGTCACTACAGCGTCGCTCAATTCCAGTTCTAATTCCAGTTCCTTTTCCTCCTCATCAAGCAACTCAGGGGATGGGGGTGATATCGCGATATCAGTTCAGACTGGTAATGTCACTACAGCGTCGCTCAATTCCAGTTCTAATTCCAGTTCCTTTTCCTCCTCATCAAGCAACTCAGGGGATGGGGGTGATATCGCGATATCAGTTCAGACTGGCGATGTCACTACAGGGCCGCTCAATTCCTATTCCAATTCCTATTCCAGTTCTAATTCCAATTCCTTTTCCTCATCAAGCAACTCAGGGAATGGGGGTGATATCATGATATCAGTTCAGACTGGTAATGTCACTACAGCGTCGCTCAATTCCCGTTCACGTTCTAATTCCCGTTCCACTTCCTCATCAAGTAACTCAGGGGATGGGGGTGATATCGCGATATCAGTTCAGGCTGGTAATATCACTACATCGTCGCTCAATTCCAATTCCTCATCAAGTAACTCAGGGGATGGGGGAAATATAGAAATGAGAGCATCAGGAGATATTAGTACAGGAGACATTACTACTGAGTCTTATAGTAAAGATGCAGGAAATATAACTATAGAAAGTACAGAAGGAGCGTTCGATACAAGTATGGGACTTCTAAGTGCCTCATCCTTTAATGGTAATGGGGGTAATGTAGATATCAAAGCAGCAGGGGATATTACTACGACATCCATTAAGACTGATTCTGGTGAATTTACTATTTATCAGCCCGTTCCTGGGAGCTTTGAATTTCTGACTGAAACCAATGGAGGTAGTGGTAATGCTGGTAATATAACTATAAAAAGCACAGCGGGTTCAATTGATACAACGCTACCTTCATTGGGTCTCACAGAAGGTTCCCTTAAAGCTCGCTCGGTTTTAGGAAATGGGGGAGATATAACTATGACGGCAGGAGGTGATATTATAACGCAACAAGTTGAGTCATTTTCTTCTTCAATGTCTAAAAGGAACTTAGGAAATGGGGGAGATATAACTATGACGGCAGGAGGTGATATTATCAACACAGTCTGGCTTGATTCAAGCTTTGCAGACACAAGCAATTCAGGGAATAATTTAGACAGAGAGAATTCTGGAAATGGTGGAAATATTACTCTAAGTGCAGGAGGTGATATTATTGCCGGATGGCTGGTTCTGTATTCTTGGGTTAAGGAAGGTAACTCAGGAGATGGGGGAGATATAAATCTAAAAGCGGAGGGTAATATCAATACATATTCTATAGATACCTATTCTTTTACCCAGGAAGGCAACTCAGGAGATGGAGGAAGTATTACTCTGAATGCCAGAGGTAATATTAATTTGAATACAAAAGAACCTGAATTCTCTTCTCCTAATGTGTTTAATAACGCAGGTGCTGTTTCATGAAGTCTCGCTAATGAGATAAGTAATATTTTGGAGCAAGAAGTTCCCACACTTGATAGAGAAAAACTATCAATCAGAACATTCTCAGCAGGAACAAATAACTCTGGTAATGGAGGAGACGTTAACATTACCACAAACAACCTTAGCAACACAGAAATATTTACCCTATCTTCCTATTCCCAATCTGGGCAGGTAACAATTGAGAGTCAACCACAAGGCAATCTTTTACTTAATGACTTATCTATCATTACCAGTCAACAATTAAGTATACCTAATAGGGTTAATACACAAGAAACTGAACAAAACCCTTTTGTAGGATCATTACAAGTAGATGCAGACAGAGAAGGTCTATCGGGAGATGTATCCATCATCAGTAATGGCAACCTCAACCTCAATAATGTCACTATCGAAAGCGATACCAAAGGCGATCAACCTGCCGGAAACGTCAACATCTACAGCCTCGGCAACATCACACTCGACAGCACCGAAATTCTCAGCATCACCAGTAGGGATGGCAACGCAGGGAACATAACCTTAGAAACCGACCAAAACATTCTACTCACCAACAACAGTAGGCTCAAAGCTAGCACAGAAGACACCGGCAACGCAGGCACCATCAATATCCTTGCCAACAACCTCAACCTAGACAAAGACACCAGCCTAATAACAGAAACCACAGGCGGAGGCAACCCAGGCACCATAACCATCCAAGCCCCCACCGTAGATATCGGTCAAGATGCCCAAATCAGCGCCACAGTAGTAATAGGCTCAACCAGCGACGGAGACGGAGGCAACATCACCATCAACACCAACCAACTCAACATCACAGGGAGACTCGGAATATTCGCCGAAACCGAAGCCACCGCCAACGCAGGCACCCTCAGCCTTTCACCATACAAAAACAACCCAGACATAGACATCAACTTCAGCAACGACGGCTTCATCTCCGCCTCCACCCCCTCCACAGGCAACGGCGGGAACATATTCATCACCGCCCCAGAAAACATAGACATATCAGGCCAAGGCTTCATCGCCGTAGAAACATCAGGGACAGGTAACGCCGGAATTATCGACATCCAAACAGAAAACCTCAGAATATCCGACGGAGTAGCTATCAGCGCATCCACAGAAGACAAAGGCAATGCAGGGCAAATCAACATTAACACCAGAGATTTCACCCTAGAAAAAGGCACAAGTCTCACCACCGAAACCAACAGCGCAGGAATTGCTGGAGACATAGAAATAACCACCCAACAACTCACTATCGGCGAAAACGCCCAAGTAAGTGCCACCGCAAAAAAAGGAGCAACCAACACAGAAGCAGGCGGAAATATTACCATCAACGCCAACGAACTATTCATCTCAGGGAGACTTGGAATATTCGCCGAAACAGCAGGAGAAAGTCCTGCCGGAACCCTGAGTATTAATCCATATAGGGAAGTAGGGGATCAGGGGAGTAGGGGAGTAGGGGAGTAGGGGAGCAAGTAGGGACGTTGCATGCAACGTCCGTACGGGAGATAGGGGAATTTGACCAAGACCTCAATATTACCTTCACAGACTCCGGCTTCATATCCGCCCGCACCCTCTCAACAGGAGACGGAGGCAACATCAACATATTTGCACCAGAAAACATAGACATAAAAGGCGAAGGCAGAATAACAGTTGAAACCCAAGGTGCCGGTAACGCAGGCATCATCAAGATCGAAACCGAAAACCTCACCATAGCCGAAAACACAACAATATCAGCAGCCACATCCGACAGCGGAGACGGAGGCAGTATCAACATTAAACCCACACAAACATTACAACTAGAAGGTCAAATATTAACAGAAACAACAGGAGCAGGAAACGGAGGCACCATCACCATCAACACCGGAGAAATGACAGCCCCCAATAGCACCATATCCGCCAAAAGCACCGATGCTGGAAATGCAGGAGAAATTAACATCGAAGCCGAAAACAACATAACCACAGGAATTATTACCTCCCAAGCAAGCAGTCAAACCGAAACAGCCGACGGAGGCAACATTAGTATTACCAGCCAACAAGGAGAAATAAACGCCACTCAAACAATTCAATCATTTTCAGACGGAGCAAACGCCGGAAATGTCACCCTCCAAGCCAAAACAGACATAACCACCAATACTATTAGTTCCCACGGACAACAACAAGGCGGTGAAATAACCATCACATCAGAAACCGGAAATATAGACACCAGCAACGGAGACTTCCTAGCCAACTATTCAGGAGGAGGCGACGCAGGCAACCTCACCCTCACTGCACCCCAAGGAGATATTACCACCACCAACATCTACACCTTCGCCGACGCAGACGGAGGTAAAATAAGTATTAAAGCAGGAAGGGATATTAATATTATAGAAGACAGTAATATTATATCAGCCTCCGAACCACCAGAGGAGCAGGGGAGCGGGGGAGCAGGGAGAGGGGGAGTAGGGGAGCGGGGGAGTAGGGGAGATGGGGAGATAGGGAGAGGTAAAGGGGGAGATATTATTCTTGAAGCAGGAAATAATATTAACACCACGACTGCCCAAATATATTCCGGTGCAGATGTTGGCGACACAGGAAAAATTGATATTATTGCGGAGGGTGCAATAGAAACAGGAGAAATAAACCTAGCATCGGGTTTTGTCAGACAAAGACAAGAATTTAACAACAACGAAAACTTTACCCTCATTCCCATACCCCAAGGAGAAGCAACCCAAGGAGTCGCCCGAAACATCACCCTTGACAGCAACAACAGCACAATAGACACCACCGCCGGAACCATAAATTCTCGTTCCCCAGACGGCACCGGAAATATAACTCTCAATGCCAGAGAAAACATTACCACAGGCAAACTAGAAGCAAGCGCCCTCAACGAAAGCAAACCCACCACAGGCGGAAACGTGGAAATTATCAGTCAACAAGGAGAAATTAACGCCACCCAAGAAATAGAAACATTCTCCCAAAAAGGCACCGCCGGAAATGTTAATCTCACAGCAGCAGATCATATCCATACAGACACAATTTTGTCTCAAGGAATGGAAAAAGGAGGAAATATTACCATCAATAGTCGCAGTGAAAATAGTATAGATGCAACAGGAGCATTAAACACATATTCAGAAGAAGGAATAGCCGGAGATGTCAACCTCACATCCCCAGGTAGTATTAATATTACCAGCATTCGTTCAGAAGGAATGAAAGAAGGAGGCGATATTACAGTCAATAGTCAAATAGGAGAAATTTACTCCACAGGCAATATAGACTCCTACTAAAACCAAGGAAAAGGAGGAAACGTAGAAGTTAACGCCCCAGAAAGTGTAACATTAGCCAACGTCTCATCTTATGGCATGACAGAAAGTGGTAATTTGAGAATACAAAGTCGCACAGCAGAAGTAAGCACAGACAACGTTACCACGCAAGCACCAGCAGGAAGCAGTGGTAGTATTGAAATTAACGGAGCAGAAGTAGGCACAGGAAACTTAAGCTCCATTGGTAAAACAAGCGCAGATGCAATCAATGTAGAAGCTACAGATGGTTCTATTAGAACTTTTGATATAACAATAAGTTCAGATGGAACAATTGGAAATTTAACACTCAGAGCAACAGATAATATTACCGCCGAAGACATTAATCAAAATGGAGGAGAAGGAGATGTCAATAGTGAAATTAATTCTGGAGGAGACCAGAATATAGATGATTTTAATCAAACAGCAGAAACAGGCGATACCAACAATATTCAAACCGCAGATGGCGATATTAATATAGATAATTTTAACCAACAAGCCCAAGGCGATACTAACAATAATCAAACCGCAGATGGCGATATTAATATAGATAATTTTAACCAACAAGCCCAAGGTGATACTAACAATAATCAAACCGCAGGTCGTGATATTAATATAGATAATTTCAACCAACAAGCCCAAGGTGATACTAACAATATTCAAACTGCAGGTCGTGATATTAATATAGATAATTTCAACCAACAAGCCCAAGGCGATACTAACAATATTCAAAACGCAGGGCGTGATATTAATATAAATAATTTTAATCAACAAGCCCAAGGCAATACTAACAATAATCAAACCGCAGATCGTGATATTAATATAGATAATTTCAACCAACAAGCCCAAGGTAATACTAACAATAATCAAACCGCAGGTCGTGATATTAATATAGATAATTTCAATCAAACTTTTGGCAATAAATTTACCAACATTCAACGTCTAGGAGTTAATCAAAATACCGATAATACTTCAGTAAATTCTAACAACAATTCCACAAATAATACCATCACAAATTCCCATAATAATACAAATACCCTCAACAACTCCACAAACAATACCACCAGAAATTCCGGAGAAAATAACAGTTTATCAACAAGCACAACCTCCGATATAATTTCCACAGCAACCCCCAGTAACAATAATCAAACAGCCAACACAACAACCGCCCAAAGTCAGACATAATCATCCATTAACAGTAGCACCGACACCCAACAAATCTTAAAAATAATTGATACTCCTAATACCAACCCTCTCACAGTAGCCACAGGTTCAGACCAAGTAATAACCATGTTAGAACAAAACCGAATATCCGAATATTCAAATTACTTCGGAACAGATTTAAACGAACAATTTCTTAGCACAAAAAACGTCCGAGAAATTTTAACCGATATGGCAAAACACACCGGAAAAGAATCTGCTGTAGTTTATATTAATTCTTATTCCGACCAATTACAAATAATCTTATATACCAAGGATGGTAAGCCAATTATTAAAACTATTCCTGATGCCCAACGGAAAAAACTTATGAAAGTTTCCCTGAAATTACGGGCACATATTACAAATCCTGCCCGTCGTTTTACTGATAGTTATTTGCCACCAGCACAACAATTATATGATTGGCTCATTGCACCTATCTCAGAAGAATTAGAAGCTGCAAATATCGATACTTTACTATTTAGTATGGATGAAGGTTTACGGACTTTACCTGTAGCAGTATTACATGACGGAGAACAATTTTTAATTGAAAAATATAGCCTCAGTTTAATTCCCAGTGTGAGTTTAATG
>NZ_JBNHEQ010000089.1:0-6522 GCF_050016015.1 Dapis hubbardiae BLCC-M172 | reverse complement strand
TACAGAACTTTTCCCATACGTTGGCGTTTTCACGCTGTTGTAAGGTTGTAGTCATGTGATAATAATTGCTATGTATTTTTCAAGGTTCTCGGTAGCTCTTTTGCTACCTTGTTTACTATATTAATCATCTAATTTAGTTTTGTAAAGGGTTTTAAGAAAAGTATGTTGGAATTTTTTAATAAGTTAGACTTATACTTTTTTAGGGAGTAGGGAGTAGGGAGTAGGGAGTAGGGGAGTGAGGGAGTGGAGTAGAGAATAGTAATTGTAAATGGTTTGTGAAAAAAACTGTAGGGGTTTGGTCTCCAAACCCATGCAAAAATGGGATTTGTTAACCAAACCCCTACGGGAAAATGTTACAACCTACTTAGGATGGCTATACCGTTTCACGGAAGTTAGGAAATCAATAATTAGAGATAATTAGAGATAGTTTTCATTATCAATTATCCATTAACCTGGAGGCCATTGCATTTGACGACCTCCAAGAATATGAAGATGTAGATGAAATACGGTTTGGCCAGCCTCTGGGCCGTTATTAATCACAACACGATAGCCATTTTGTAGTCCTTCTTCTTCTGCGATGCGCTTTGCAGTCAGTAACAAATGTCCCATTAAAGCATGGTCTTCAGGTACAGCATCGGCTAACTTGGGAATAGGCTTTTTCGGAATTACCAGGATATGAATGGGGGCTTGAGGATTAATATCTCTGAAAGCCAAGGCCATATCATCCTCATAAACAATATCTGCGGGAATCTCCCGCCGTATAATCTTGCTGAAAAGAGTGTCTTGTTCGCTCATTTATCTATTTATAAAGAACTAACTATACAAATCTAAGAATATAGGAATATGTTAGCTAGAGTCTGGAGTGCATCAATAATCGGCATTGAGGCCGTAAAAGTAGGTGTGGAAGTCGATGTATCTGGGGGACTGCCAAAAGTTGTCGTTGTGGGATTGCCAGATGCAGCAGTTCAAGAATCAAAGGAAAGAGTTAAAGCTACTCTGAAAAATTGTGGTTATGCCTTCCCAATGCGGAAAATTCTCGTTAATCTTACCCCCGCAGATTTACGCAAAGAAGGCCCAAGTTTTGATTTACCTATTAGTATAGGAATTTTAGCTGCATCGGCACAAGTCAAAGCAGAGTTGCTTGGAGATCATCTATTTTTAGGAGAAGTTTCTCTTGATGGTACATTGCGACCAGTTTCTGGAGTTTTACCTATTGCTGCTGCTGCCCAAAAAATGGGAATTACTGGTTTAGTTGTGCCTACTGGCAATGTAAAAGAAGCAGCAGTTGTGAAGGGGTTATCGGTTTATGGATTTGATAATATATTTGATGTTACCGATTTTTTGAATAATCCGACTGGCTTTTCTCCTGTAGAAATTAACACTGCTGAGATTTTGGCAAAGCAAGAATTTACAGGTTTAGATTTAAACGAAGTTAAAGGACAAAATCATGCCCGTCGCGCTTTGGAAATAGCTGCTGCGGGCGGACATAATTTAATTTTTGTCGGACCCCCTGGCAGTGGGAAAACTATGTTAGCACGACGTTTACCAGGAATTTTGCCTCCCTTGAGTTTTGAGGAGGCGTTGGAAGTGACGCAAATTTATTCGGTGGCGGGGTTATTGAAAGATAGAGGTAGTTTGGTGAACGATCGCCCTTTTCGTAGTCCCCATCATTCGGCATCAGGACCTTCTTTAGTAGGTGGAGGGAGTTTTCCGCGGCCGGGGGAAATTTCTTTATCTCACAGAGGGGTGTTATTTTTAGATGAATTAACGGAATTTAATCGCAATGTTTTGGAATATTTGCGTCAACCTTTGGAAGATGGAGTGGTGACAATATCCCGCACTAAACTTTCGGTGGAATTTCCGGCTCAGTTTACTTTGGTGGCAAGTACAAACCCATGTCCGTGTGGTTATTACGGCGACCCCATTCAACCATGTACTTGTTCCCCACGACAACGGGAGCAATATTGGGGAAAGTTATCTGGTCCGTTGATGGATAGAATTGATTTACAGGTAATGGTGAGTCGTTTGAAACCAGAGGAAATTACTAGACAGGATACTGGGGAAAGTTCGGTAGATGTGAGGCAAAGGGTGAGGGAAGCACGCGATCGCGCTCGACATCGGTTCCAGGATGAGCCAGGTTTAAGTTGTAATGCTCAGATGCAAAGTCGTCATTTTCGGAAGTGGTGTCAGTTGGATGATAGTAGTCGTGCTTTGTTGGAGGGAGCGATAAGGAAATTGGGGTTGTCAGCGAGGGCGAGCGATCGGATATTGAAAGTGGCGCGGACTATTGCTGACTTAGCGGGGGATGAGGAGTTGAAACCTGCTTATGTTGGTGAGGCGATCCAGTATCGGACAATTGACAGAATGCAGTAATTGATGAGATAGCTTTGTAAATTGGTTTTGGCAAGAAAACACTATTTCAGTATTTGTTATCATCAAGGCGTGATTATTTTCTAAGTAGTTTATAAGGAGAAAAACATGGTTGATTTTAAAAAGAAACTGGGAGTTAAATCTATACCAAAAAAAATAAATCCAATAGAGATTTATGATCGGTTAGATAGAAGAAGCGAAACAGGACCACTTCGCCCAGTACAAATAGAAATATTACAAAAGTGGTGGTCTAATAGAAACAAAGAGCAAGACTTAATTTTGAAATTACACACGGGAAAGGGGAAAACATTAATCGGTTTATTGATACTTCAATCAAGATTGAATGAAAAGAAAGGTCTGTGTTTATATGTCTGCCCTAATAAATATTTAGTAGAACAAACATCTCAAGAAGCAGATAAATTTGGCATTGGATATGTAACTATGGATAAGTCTTTACCTGATGATTTTTTAAATTCAGAAAAAATACTAATAACTCACGTTCAAAAAGTTTTTAATGGCAAATAAAAGTTTGGTGTAGGTGGAAAATATCAGAAAGTTAATACAATTATTTTAGATGACTCACACGCTTGTATAGATTCTATAAATGATTCATTCAAAATTAAAGTAGATAATCAACATGAACTCTATAAAAAATTATTCCAACTCTTTGAAGATGATTTGAGAGAGCAAGGTGAAGGTAGCTTTCTAGAAATAAAAGATAGTGAATCTGATACATTACTGCCAGTACCTTATTGGAGTTGGCAAGATAAAAAGTATGAGGTTGCCAAAGCATTAGAATCTGCCAATAAGCAAGAAATTGCTAATAAAAAAGATGATAAAAATAAGAAATCAGTAATGTTTACTTGGCCTCTAATTAAAGATAACCTAGAAAATTGTCAATGTTTTATTAGTGGTAAGGAATTAGAAATTTCAACTATTCTAACTCCAATTAGTCAATTTGGCACTTTTAGCAAGGCTGAACATAGGATTTTAATGTCAGCAACAACACAAAATGATTCTTTTTTTGTTAAAGGTCTTGGATTAAATATTGAAGCTGTAAGAAATCCACTCATTAACCAAAATGAAAAGTGGTCTGGTGAAAAAATGATTTTAATCCCTTGGCTAATCCATGAGGAGTTAAAAGAAACATATATTATCAATAAATTTGCAGCAAAAGATGTCAATCGTCAAGTAGGTTGCGTTGCGATTACATCTAGTTTCAAGAGAGCCGAAACTTACAAAAAATTAGGTTCTATAGTTGTCAAAAGTGATAATATTTTTCAAGAAATTGAGAAACTAAAATCGGGTGACTATAGCAATACAATTGTTTTTGCTAATAGATATGACGGAATAGACCTTCCAGATGATTCGTGTCGTATTCTAATAATTGATTATATGCCATATTCTTCTTCTTTGACTGAAAGATATGAGGAAGAATACAGGTCAAATAGTGATTTAATTAACATTAAGAATGCTCAAAAAATTGAACAGGGACTCGGAAGAAGTGTAAGGGGAGATAGAGATTATAGTGTGATTATTATCAACGGAAATGATTTAGTCAAATTCATCAAAAGTCGTGATTCAAATAATTTTTTTTTCAGAGCAAACAAGAAAGCAGATAGATATAGGAATTGATGTTTCTAATTTTGCTAAAGAGGAAGATGCAAATGAAAGAAAAGATTACCAAAAAGTTCTTAATGATTTAATTAATCAATGTTTAAGCAGAGATGAAGGTTGGAAAGAGTTTTATAAAGAAAAAATGGAGGAGCCAAGTGATGAAGCAGGAAAATTTCAAGAAAATATATTAGAAATTTTAGAGTTAGAAAGAAAAGCAGAAGAAGGTTTTTATTATAACGAACCTGAGAATGCAATAAATCATTTACGGAAAATAATTGATAATTACTGTAAAAATGACAAAACAGAACAAGGTTGGTATTTACAAATTCTTGCTCGTTACAAATACAAAATTAGTAAAGCAGACTCTAATTCAATTCAAAAGGAGGCTTGGAAAAAGAATGAGGGGCTTCTTAAACCCAAAGAAGGTATTAATTACAAAAAGTTGAGTGATATAAATGACAATAGGATGAAAAGAATTAAGGATTGGATATCTAAACAGAAAACCTATGAAGAACTTATGTTGACTGTCAACGATATTCTAGGAAATTTGAGTTTTGGTATAAAAGCACAAAAGTTTGAGAAAGCGCTTCAAGATTTAGGCAGTGCAATAGGTTTTTTGAGTGAAAGACCAGAGAAAAAGTATAAAACAAGCCCTGATAATCTCTGGTGTGTTTCTAAAGATTATTATTTTATATTTGAGTGTAAAAGTGAAGTTGAAGACTTACGGAGCGAAATATATAAATATGAAGTAGATCAGATGAATGACCACTGTGGTTGGTTTGATAAAGAATACGAAACAGACCAAGTAAAAAGGATATTAATTATGCCAACAAAAAATGTTTCTTATCAAGGAAACTTTACTCATTATGTAAAGATTATGAGAAAAGAAAAGCTTAAATCTTTGAGAGATAATGTTAGAGATTTTTTTCAAGAGTTTAAAGATTATAAACTTAATGAAATTAGTGATTCTAAAATTCAAGAACTAATCCAAGTTCATAAGCTTGATATTGACTCCCTAAAAAGAGAGTATTCCGAAGACTATTATCAAAAAAAATGGATGACTCAGAATTTGAATTATTATTCAAAGATTTAGAGTCAGACCGAGTGGAACGCAAGGCTTCAATTTCAGACTGAGGTAAACTGCGCGAAACTATTTGTGCATTTGTCAAATTTCCTCTATCAACCCGGTTTCTAAGGTTTCTGCTATAATAAAAAATTAACTGTTTATAATAGGAAATTTAATAGGAATAACTTATGTCCGTATTGTTAGCGATCGCAGTTTTAGGTATGTTGATTGTAGTTCACGAGTTAGGCCACTTTCTGGCGGCTCGACTCCAAAACATCCATGTTAACCGTTTTTCTATTGGCTTTGGCCCGGTACTCTGGAAATACCAAGGGCCAGAAACTGAATATGCACTTCGAGGTTTTCCCTTGGGAGGTTTCGTCGGTTTTCCTGATGATGACCCAGATAGCACAATTCCCAAAGACGATCCAGACCTATTACGGAACCGCCCCATTCTAGACCGAGCGATCGTTCTCAGTGCAGGAGTAATTGCTAACCTTATATTTGCTTACTTTCTCTTAGTTTCTCAAGTGGGTTTTGTTGGTGTAGCAGATTTTAACTATGCTCCTGGAGTAAAAGTTCCCGAAGTTGCTACAAATGTTAGTTCTGCTGCTGCTCAAGCAGGTATTAAGGCAAATGATATTATTTTGTCAGTTGGCAACCAACAATTAGGTGCGAACAAAGAAGCTATTAGCACTTTGGTAGAAACTATTCAAAATAATGCTAATCAAACTTTGGAAATGGAAATTCAGCGTGACGGAGAAAAATTATTTCTTGAAGTCACACCAGAAATGGGAGATGATGGCAAAGGTCGTATCGGTGTGCAATTAATTTCTAATGGAGACATAGTAAGAAATCGTACTAATAATATTTTTGAAGCTTTTAGTGTTGGTGCTGAGGAATTTCAAAGAATAGTTTTCTTGACACTTCAGGGTTTTTGGCAGCTTGTTAGTAATTTCGGTCAGACAGCAGGGAAACTAGCTGGACCTGTTGCTATTGTAGACATGGGAGCAAAAATTGCTGAGGATAATGTGGTCGAACTGTTTAGGTTTGCTGCATTAATTAGTATTAATTTGGCAGTGATTAATATTTTGCCTTTGCCTGCTTTAGATGGTGGTCAGTTAGCATTTTTGGCGATAGAGGGAGTTAGAGGTAGACCCTTACCACTTCGTGTGCAAGAAAATGTCATGCAAACTGGTTTGGTATTGTTATTAGGTTTAGGAGTGTTTCTCATTATTCGCGATACTGCTAATTTGGATGGGGTGCGTTCAATATTCCAGAGATAAGTAAGGTTTGCTGAAAAAGTCTTTCTAAGGAGCAGGGGAGTGAGGGAGTGGGGGAGTGGGGGAGTAGGGGAGTATTTTTTTACACTTCGTTTTTGACAATTGAATTTTGACATACCACTTCTTCATTCTTTCTTCCTCCTTCCTTCTTCCTTCTTCCTTCAAATGGTAACAACTCGTAAATTTTCA
>NZ_JBNHEQ010000088.1:21276-30366 GCF_050016015.1 Dapis hubbardiae BLCC-M172 | reverse complement strand
CCGCTCATAAAGAGAGTTTGGGATTTGTTTGGGCTTGAAATTTGCTAAAGTCCCGCTAGGGAAAATTGAGAGAATTTTGGCAAATTTTTCTACCGCATCTCTAGGTAGATGGGATGACAACTATATATAGATAAAGAAATTTTTCATCCTCAGTTTTTCTGTCAGACTATCCGAGAGGAAAGCTCGGCAGAATTTTATCTATTTGTGTCATTATTTTTCTGGTTTCTCTCAGAGCAACAATGATTTTTTGATAGCGATCTATCTCTTCATCGGATAATTCCCGGTTAGCTTTTTTTCTGTCTTTAAGCCATTTATCTAAAACTTGGTAGCTACCGATTTTAAATTCCCATACTTTTTGACTGACTCCTGTGAAATAACAATTTTTGTTAATCCAGATTTTTTCGTTTGTCGAATCATATCTAATTTCTTTGACTAGATTTTTTCCATCCCCTATATAATCAATAGTTATTTTTTCTTCCGGTTGGAAAACTGGTAAATTTTTGAGTAAATGTAGATTAACTAATGCTTCCCCTTTCGTTGTTAATTCTTGGAATAATTGATTATTGCTGGTGAGGGGAAGGCGAGGAAAATCTATCTGCAAAAATTCAGCATATCTTTCTCGATAAGTAGGAGAATGAAATATGGCATAAGCGTAATAAAAGATATTTTCTGGTGTGGGGATATATCCTAATTTTTCTTGGATGGCAGTTAAAAATTTTGAGGATAAGTTAGCTTTTTTTTCCACAAATAAATTTGTTTGTCCGCTTTCTGTATCTGGGTAGATGTAGAGGGGGAAATAATAACTTCTTTCTCTTGAATGAATTGAAATACAGTTTCCATCCCCTATATTTTCAGTAACTAAACAATGTCTAAATCCTACCTCTTTTTGTTGACGACATAAAATTAACGCTAGATTTTCTGATTGTAAATTTACCATCACTTCATCTCTAGGTCTATCAACTAAATATTGATTATTGTAATAGAATCTTTTATCGAAAGGACGATATAAACAAGTTGTTAAGTCAGTCTGCCAATTTAGGTTATTAGCTAGCAATTTTCTTTGAGCTGAAATTTTCCAGTTAGGAGTATCTTTAAGATCATATCTATTAGATAGTTGTTCATCAGTTATGCTTAAATCTCGAAAATCCTGGATTCGCTTAAGAAGTTTATCTCTATCAAAATCTATAACAAAATTATCTCTATGAGTTGTAAATCCTGTAGAATTAACAGGGAAAATATCTATGACACTCCACCCTTCATTATATTCTTCACTCAAATCAAAATTTTTAGGCGAAAAAAAGAAATTAGGTTGAGAAGGTTTTAACTTTATCCAGTCAACATCCTGAAAATTTACATCCTCTAAAAACTGATATTTACCCTCCCTTTTTCCCCATAAATCAAAATAAAAAACATCAGCAGGTAACTTCACCCTATCTCTCTTTTTATAAACCACTGAAAAAGCATCAGGTTCACTTTTTTCCCTAACCGCAATTAAAATTGCCACACCTTGTTGAATGTCAAAAACATTTTCATCAACCTCTCCATCCGGTGTCGTTTCTTTTAACAAAGAATTACCATGTAAATCCATAATATAGAGACTATCAAAATATTTCATTAACTCCTCTCTCATTCCCCGATGAATTAAACCATTAATATAAGAATGATTAGTAATCAAACCTATTACCCCATGCCCAGTTTTTTCTATTTGATGGTGAGCAAAACGAATAAACTTAATATAGTCATCATCAAGAGGTTGAATATTCTTTTCTCCCTCCAACCGAACCCTACCTTTATATCTTTCCAAAAGTTCACCAATATAAGTTAATTCTGTTATCTCTTTTCCTGCTTTGCCTATTTTATAAACCTTCTCCCAAGTCGAACCATTATATTTAACATCTGCCAAATATTTAGTATCTTCCTCCAGTCGTCTTTTCCGCTTACTAACATTTTGCGAACTGACAGAATAAGGAGGATTTCCTAACACCACAAAAATTGGTTTTTCCTCCTTAACCTTTGCTGCTTGATTAGCTTCTTCAGAAATATATTCACCAAATAATAAACTAGACTTTTTTATCCCCTCATCCAAAGCATTAGTCAAGAAAATATTTAACCTTTCCTTCTCCTCAAAACGATAACCCAAAGTCTCCAATAATAACCCCAACTTTAAATGAGCGATCGCGTAAGGAGTCATCAATAATTCAAAACCATATAACCGCTGTAAAACTTGTGAATCTCTTAATAGCTCATTCCAACGATTTGCACCATATTTTTCAAAGTTAAAATAGATTTGTTTAATCGTTCGATATAAAAAAGTACCAGTACCCGTAGCAGGGTCTAAAATTGTTACTTTTCGACTACCAAAACCATATTCTAAATCAAAATATTTATCTAAAATATGATTAACTGCTTTGACAATAAAAGACACCACAGGTTCAGGAGTATAATAAACTCCACGACTTTTTCTCAAAGACACTTCATAAGCAGCTAAAAAGGTTTCATAAAAATGAACAACCGGGTCTTCCCTTCTAGTTTCCCGACCAAAGTTTTCCAGAATATTTCCAATATCAACTTTAGCCAAAACTTCTATCAATATTTCAATCGCCCAATTAATTTTACTAACAATATCTGTGGCAATAACCGTACTAAACAAACCCTGTAAAAAAGGAATCTTATCACTAATATAAATACTTGCAGTTTGACGATTAAAATTTGAACTACCCGGATTTTGAGCATGACCGACTCTAGCAGTAAATAATCCATAAGTAATAGTTTGAGCATACATATCAGCAAAACTATTATTATCCAAATCTGGAAATAACAATTCTTGGAAAACTTGCTTAAGTGCAGTTAACTCTCCCATTTCATTTTCAATTTTTAATGCTTCTGACAAACTATAACGAATAACTTTAGTTTGAGCAGCCATTTGTTGCGCCAAATCATTATAGTTATTAATAACTTTCTCTTGATAGTCTAAAAATGATTGGATTAATTCAGCAGTTTTTTCTAAATTATCACTAGGAATGATGCTTTGATTTTTTACTTTCCCTAGACTCGTCTCAAGTTTTAACTTACCCTCTTGATACCAACGAAAATCTAAGTAATTAGTTAAAATCAAATTTTCACCGACAGCAGATTCTAAATATCGTTTTAACTGGTCAGTTGATTTAATTTTTTCTAAACTTTCACCAATTTTTTTAGCTTCAATATAACCAAGTAAATTATTATTTTTCCTAACCGTAAAATCTGGAATCCCAGCTTGATTTCCAGTTTCTTCAATATTGGCATTAATTCCCAACATTGCACTCTCAATCAGATTTTTCAAAACAGGATAATGAGTACGTTCACTACCCTTTTCTAGATTCTTTTCTAATTCTTGTAAATAGTAATTAAATTGCATCAATATCAATCTGTATTTTTGGCAAATATTTCAAGGATATTATAATAGAGTAAAAATTATAACAGAGCATTTATCAACAAAATATTAAACATAGGAGACTACCATAGCAAAAGTAGGGGTTCTGGAAACCAAACCCCCTAAAAAATGTTAGCTATACTTTACTTTAGTCAAAACTATATTCTGATTTGATAGTCGAAAATAACTTGATTTTCTGATTTTTCAGGCAAGATAAAATTAGGTAAAGCAGAATAAATAAATAATACCAGTTTTATCAATTTTGGTTACAAATATAGCAATCATATTTCAGTTGTGAGATTTTAGTGGTAGTTAGGAGTCATAATTTCCTAGTTCATTCTCCGCAAACAGAATTCAGGAGTCAAAATATGGAAGGATTTTGATTGATATTAATCATTCTGAAATATCTCATCAATCAGGAATGATTGCTATATTTAGGTTACTATTGAGGAGTCATACCATTTCTCAAAAAGAATGCTATATATGATTCGGTGGGGAAGTGTGGGAAGTGTGGGAGGTTGGGGGATTCGTTAAAAGTAGGAAAAACCTATACTAACTGACTAATAATTGTCAAAAAAAAGACTTTGAATCTTGCTAACTATTTAACTTCTGAACTCAAGCTGAAGTATAGCATTAATGCATGGTAATTGGTATCAGTCGTCAGAATAAATATCTTAAATATCATTTATTAGCTTGAATATCCCTTTTTAATCAACCTGATTATTTGTAACATTGTTTGTTAATATTAGTATAATAAATAGTCGTGCAAAATAAGTTTCCTAGTTGAGAGAGGGAACAGGGAACACTTAACTGGGAATAGGGAGAAAGAATTGATAATTTATGGAGAAGATTGGAGATGTAGAATAAAATGTGTAGTGTAATTAATTTTGCATAAGCACTTACCAATTACCAAAAATAATCCTAGACCTAGAATAATGCTACGATAACAGTAGAGGTTTTGTCTCCAAATCCTCACAGAATACTAGCTATATTTTCATCAATATTCTCATCTTATTCTCTAGTCAAAAATCACTTGATTTTTTGATTTTGTCAGCCAGAGAAAATTAGGTCAGGAAAAATCAAGAAGTCATATTAATTCGCCAAAATAATGCCACACCAAAAGTAGGGGTTGACTTTCCCAACCCCTACAGAATACTAGCTATATTTTCATCAATATTCTAGTCTGATTTTCTAGCCGAAAATAACTTGATTTTCTGATTTTTCAGGCAAGGAAAAATAAAAGAGTAATACCAATTGCCAAAAATAATGCAAGACCTTGAATACTGCCATAAAATTAGGGGGTTTGGTCTCCAAAACCCTTACCGGATAATTAATAATTAATAATTATTAATTAAATAATTCAGGATGATTAACCTTCCCTTTCAAGGGGAAAAAAAATAAATTTTTTCCTTATTGGTCAATCCGATGGTTTTAACCAGAGGTAATTATCCATTATCCATTATCAATTATCAATTATCAATTATCAATTAATGAAAGAGTTCTTTTAACTACTACTAGCTGAATCTACCTGAGCAACTGGTTGAGGATTAGTAGTTTGTGCTTTCTTTTCAGTAACATTCAACTGACCACCACAATCTTTAAGCTCATAAAGCTTAACACCAATTTGATACTCATATTGACTCAATAACCTACCATAAATATATCCTGCTTTACCATCTAAAAATCCTAGTTGAATAAAGTAGAACAAAATAAATCTCAGGAAAGGTTTAAATGGCAACCTTACCCATATTTTCTTGAGAAAACGCTTCCTTTGTACAGCATCTCCAAATAAACTAGCACCAATAGTTCCACTATCACCCTGACCAGTTAATAAGTTATAATGTACCCGCGCTTCCCAATTAGAATAACGGTTGTGTCTCTCGATCCAGTGAAATAAATCGCGAAAATCTTCGTGAAGCATATCATTTTTCAGATATCCGACATTGCCAGTTAAAACAACGTGTTCATGTACCTCATTATCTCCAGTATTCCGAACACCTTCAGTTTTCAAGTTTTCGTAGCGACCTTCTTTATGTTTAAATAATCTGAGGTTCCAATCAGGATATTTCCCACCATGACGAATCCATTTTCCTAGAAAAAATACTCTACGGTTAAGATAATAACCATTATAATTTGGATCTTGAATAGCTATAGCAATTTCATCCCAAAGTTCTGGGATAATACGTTCATCACAATCAACAATTAATACCCAGTCATTCCGAAATTGTAAATTGTCCAAAGACCAATTTTTCTTTTTCGGCCAAGTACCATTGAAATAGAACTGTACTAGATTTGCTCCATAACTCTCAACTATTTCGGCGGAGCGATCGCTACTTTGAGAATCTACAACAAATATTTCATCTGCTCTAGCTACACTTTCTAGACAAGCAGGTAAATTTTGCTGTTCGTTCTTAGCAGGAATTAGAACTGATACTGGAATCTTAGATGATGTCATAGTTAAAGAATTTATAAATGGGAATTTTAGCGCTACGCGCAAGTCAGAAGTCAATTAATAATGAATAATTACCTCTGGTTAAAACCAAGAGGATTGAATCAAGTAGGGAAATTTCCTAGCACTTTTTCTTCTTCAAAGGATAGACTTGAAACCTCTGGGGATTAATTAGGGTTTGCTGAAAAAGTCTGATAGTGATGATAGGCAACAGGGAACAGGCAACACGCAACAGTTTAGACTATCTGCTACGGCCAAATTTTCAGCCTTGTCAGGGGAAAGATTTTAGCATTTTCAGACTACAAGAGCAAAAAACATTGTACTTTTTCAGAAGAAAAAAAACTATAAGCCTTATCTGGTATTGATTATACTTTTATTCAGCCAGCCATAATTATCAATTATCAATTATCAATTATTCATTATCCATTATTCATTATCCATTATGAACCTTACCCTCGATCATGCCCTGAATTGCTGCACCTAAATAGCCTATTTGACCATAAGCATAGACAAAATTATCAAAACGCTTCGCCGGGTCTGTGATATTTTTTAGAGACTTATACATACCTCTAATCATTCTCTCACCCCCCCGCGATAGTTGGCCGAAACCTGCTTTACCAGCTAGTTGTTCTCGGTAACATTCACTAATACCTTGCCACCAACCTCGTTCAATAAACCAGGAAGGTTTTACCCTTTCTGGCGCTACATTATGAGCGACTAATGCTTCTGGTAGATAGGCTACTTGCCAACCTTGCTTTATTGCTAATTCTGTGGTATGCAATTCTTCATTTGATAATAATTTTTTACCAACTCGACCCAAGTTAGTGTCAAAACCACCAATTTTTTCCAGAAATTTCCGGTGAATTGAATAGTTCAAACCTCTTGGAGTCAAACCTGGTTGGTCAATATATACAACAGAATCACCAAGGTCATAGTAACCTAAATTTCCTGATAATTCTAGAGAGAGCCACTTAGGGTGACTGATTCCTTCTGGCCAAATCAAGGTAACTTTGCCCCCAGCAATAGCTAGTTTGTTGTTACTTTCATAGGCTTCGTTTAGTACCCTTAACCATTGGGAACTAGCAACAGCATCATCATCAAGATAAGCTAAAATTTCAGCACTGGCTGTTTTTGCTCCTGTATTTCTAGCTACAGATAATCCTGTGACTGGTTCGTATACATATTTAAGTTTAGGGTTGGCAAGTCTTGCTTCTACTACTTCACGGGTACGATCTTTTGAAGCATTATCGACTACTACTACTTCAAAGCTACCAGGAAAATCCTGTGCTAACAGGCTATCTATTGCAGATCCTAAGTAAGTGTCCCGATTATGAGTACAGATAATGGCAGAAATTAAGGCCATAATTAGTTATAATTTTTTTTGACTTTGATGTTTCTAAGGATATTGACCTAATTTGCTGTTCCATAATTTATTATCCTTCATTTTTCAGTTTACCTTGAATATTTAGGGTTTGCTGAAAAAGTCTTATGGGTGAGGGTAGGAGTCAGGAGGAATGGGAATTATAGAGGAGGCAGGAGGAAGAATAGTAAGAGTGATTTTTCTGCCATAATCCACCCAAAATGCTCACAATTTCTGCTTGATCAACCAAAAAGCTGGTACTTTTTCTAGACCTAAAATTGCTTAAACCTTTATCAGTCAATGGGCGTGATATTTAATTAGCAAGCCCTATTTAGTTCTATTCCTATGAATTCTCCTCAAGTCACTTCTAATAAATTAATCTTAGTAACTGGCCCTGCTCGCTCTGGCAAAAGTGAGTGGGCAGAAAGTTTAGCCACTAATTCTGGAAAAAAAGTAATATATATAGCTACCTCTCAAATTAATTCTAGTGATTTAGAGTGGCAAGCTCGAATTGAACAACATAAAAATCGTCGCCCCTCTAACTGGATAACTTTAGAAATACCTATCAAACTATCAGAAACTTTGGCTGCTTATTCTGATGAAGATTATTGTATTTTGGTAGATTCTTTAGGTACTTGGTTAGCTAATATTTTGGAACAAGATGAAGAAGTTTGGAATGAAACTTTAGAAGCAGTAATTGAAAGCCTATTAACAGCTAAGGGTGATGTAATTTTAGTTGCTGAGGAAACAGGTTGGGGAGTTGTTCCTTCCTTTCCTATTGGACGGTTATTTCGCGATCGCCTTGGTAATCTTATTCGTAGAGTGGGAGTTATTTCTGAGTCTGTTTATCTGATTACTGGAGGTCATGTTTTGCATCTCAGTGCTTTAGGTGTACCTTTAAATTTTGGCGTTAGTGAATAAATGTATGATCTTATAGGAGTCAGGAGTCAGGAGGTAGAAAGGAGTTTTTTCCCTAACGTAAGTAGGGAGAGATAGGTATGATTTACACTCTTGTTTTGGCTCCAAACTTAACATTATTAGGAATTTTATACCGTGTTTCAGCAACGCCTAAAATTTTAATTCTTAATTAATTCTCAAGGAATGAATGGTTGGGTTTGAACTCCAGTTTTAATCAGGAAAGTTACAATTAAATCAGATATTTAAGACATTAATACCGTTGTACGAAAGTCAAAAGTCAAAAAGGAGGATTGATTTGGCAGAAAAATTTAACTAACAATAATTTTCGGTAATTATTTCATACTGACTATGTGAAATAATTTGTGATATTATTTTGGATAATTGGTATAACTTGTGGTAAATATCTCTATATTAAAGTAGAAAATAATCAGATTTTAAAAGTTATGGCATCCCGTAGTCAAGTCAGAAAATACATTGCCTATTGGTTTCAGTTAGGCAAAAAAGTATTAATTAGAAATGGTCAGGAAGCTATAAGACCTCAAGTTGTAATTTCAGGCGATCGCTACAGTGAAGAATTTGAAGAATGCTGGCAAAAAATTTTATCTGTTGAATCAGGAGATTGTTATTTAGAAGGAACAGATCAAACAATTAAAGAATTATTATCTCCAGAGTGGGATATTAGTCCTTGCGCCCGTTGTTTAATGCCTATCCCATTTCATGTAAAAGGGATGCCTCCTGAATGCTGTCCATGTTTTGATATACCTAGCTGGCCTGATACTGAAACACCATTGCCACGATCGCCTATTTGTAGTAAATCACATCTGCTAAGTATTTGTGAGCGATTATTAAGTGTCAATCAGAAAGATAACATTGATACTCATCATCACAATTCTGAAAATGAGGGTTTTAAAGCATCTTGAGAAAGTTGTTTATCTTCCACACAATTCTCCT
>NZ_JBNHEQ010000088.1:0-21176 GCF_050016015.1 Dapis hubbardiae BLCC-M172 | reverse complement strand
ACCTTGGGAAATTTTTACCAATAAGATAAATAGACAAAAATTTCTAGAAGAGTATCGTCATCCAAATTTTTACCTCGAAAATTTTTATCTAAAAATTCCGAGTTTAAAGCATCTGGAGAAAGTTGTTTATCTTCCAGACAATTCTCCTACCTTGGGAAATTTTTACCAATAAGATAAATAGACAAAAATTTCTAGAAGAGTATAGTCATTCAAATTTTTACCTCGAAAATTTTTTTAGCAGTAAATTTAAACTTACTTTTGAATTCACCAGACCTCTAGTTAATTATCAAAATCAGAAGTATTAGTTGTTTCACCACTCTCATTAATTAATAATGCTACAGGGAAATGACTCAAGACATCTCTAATCCACAAAGTATCCTCTTGTTCACTTTCTAACTCTTGTTGAGTAATCACATTTTTCCACACTAAAGAAGAACCTGAAGGTAAACAAATTCGTGTTTCATGCCAGACTTGTTCACCTAAAGGATATTCTCCTTCTTGCACCAATTTAGTTAATAACCTTGGGGCAATAATAATAGCTGTACTATCTCCCCATTTTCTGGAGAAAGCAACTATATGGTCTTTCAAACTACCCATAACAATTAACTTTTGGTAATCTCCACGTTGAAATAATTCCACATATTCTCGACGTGCCCGTAAAGCTTGATAAACCAGAAACATTTTAATCTTACCAGTCTCTGGAGTTGGTAAAAGTTCCTCAATTAATCCCAAAATATCTGACTCTATTTTTGTCTTAATTTCCTGAATAAATTCTGCCCTTTTTTCAAAATCAACAGGGCGACGGTTATCAGGATCGACAAGACTTAAATTCCATAATTCTGTACCTTGATAAATGTCAGGAACTCCAGGAGAAGTAATCTTTAGAAAAGTTTGAGATAAAGAATTCAAAATCCCATAATGTTTAACCTTACGTTGCAAAGGTCGGAAAGCTACTAAAAATTCATTTTCTTCTGAATCTTTAAGTATACTTTCTACAAATTTAATCAATGAACTTTCATAACCACAATCCGGTCTCAACCAACCTGTATTAACTTTTGCCTCTCGAATTGCTTTAATAATATATTCTTTAATTCGTTCTACAAAAGTTGGATATTCACTTTCATCAAAAGGAAAAGCTCCCAGTAAAGTTTGATATAAAAAGTATTCATCATTAGGAGAAGGAACATCTAAATCTCCAACACAATCTTTGTGAGGAGCATTAATTTCCTGCCATTTTTTTAGATAAATTTCCCACTCTTCAGGAATTTCTGAAAGTACATTAATTCTAGTTCTGACATCTTCCCCTCGTTTAGTATCGTGAGTAGAAGTTCCATTCATAGCATGAGGCCAATAAGCAATACGATGTTGATTAAATCCATGAAATTCATCAATTGAAATGCCAAATTTACTAGGAGTTGAACCAACTTCATTCAGAGAAATAAGTCGATTATAAATATATAAAACAGTATCTTCTACACCCTTTGCCATTAATGGTCCGGTAAATTGTTGTAAACGCATGACAAAATGTAGCCATTTATCTTTATCTTCCTGGTTTAAATACTCATCAAATTCTAATAAGAGAAACTTCTCAATGAAATTTAATTCATTTAAAAGTTCATTGATAAAATTTGGTATTATTTTCTTTGTTTTAGCAATTACTCCTTGAATACATTCTCGGTCAGCTTTACTTACTCCTTCTTTACTAACGTAAGTTCTGTATACAGGAAATACCGACATAACTTCTACTAGAGCAGCTTTTAAACCAAAAGTAGTAAAATCACTAGCATATCTATATTTACTAGAAATATCTTTCAGTAAGTGAGATAAATTATCAATATCTCCAGCCAAATGCTTATTAATAATTAGTCTTTGATTTTCATCGACTAGGCGTTCATAATTAGAACTACCTCGAATAAAGCGAGAGTAAATTTGATTAAAATCCTGTTCATTATAATTGTCACAAAACAGACCATTGACATAATTTAAAAAGTCATAACCTGTAGTTCCTTGAACCGGCCAATTAACAGGTAAATCTTCATCAGGTTCGAGAATTTTTTCCACAACAATATATGGAGCATCTGCTTTTTCTCTGAGTCTATTTAAGTATTGAGCAGGGTCATATAATCCATCAATATGATCGATTCTCAAACCTGTAAATTTTTGCTCTTTCAACATTTCTAAAATCAGACCATGGCTAGTGTAAAAAAACTTATCATCTTCTACTCTAACTGAGATTAAATCGTTGACTGTAAAAAACCGTCGATAATTCAATTCTTCATTACCAACCTTCCAGAAAGATAAGCGGAAATATTGATCGGATAATAATTTATCCAACAAGTCAAAACTTTCTGGCTTTCCTGGAACTCCGTTGAAAGTATTTATATTTTCTTCAATGAATTCTTTAATATCTGAATTTTCATTCCATATCTCCCACAACATCCCTTTAATGAAACTAATCTGGTCATATCTTTCTCTGCCTTCAGACCCAGAAGGAATGTATTTTAAACTGTAGAGAACTCCCTGAAACTTAACAAAATCTGGGTTATTTCTACCTAATTTATTTTTTAATCTGCCAATTTCGTATGTTAATACCTGAGTATAAGATTCAATTCTAATCGGAAATTGATGGTCATAATAATTAACAGTTAATCCATTTTGACCATACTGAATTTTTAACTCTCCACTTTCCAGACAATCTCCATAAAATTTACCGAGGAAAGGTGCTAAAACTCTACCTCTAATACCTTCATAAGGATGATTCCAATCAATATCAAAATAGTCGCGATATTGAGATTCAGGACCATTTTCTAAAACATCAATCAGAATATGATTTTGGCTATTAAATGCCATGTGATTAGGCACAATATCTTGTAGCCATCCTATCTCATAATTTTTGATTTCTAAAGCAAGTTCTTCAAATTTTTCTTTACTTCCTAATTCTGGATTAATTTGATTAGGATTAACTACATCATATCCATGGGTACTACCTGTTTTTGCTTTGAATATTGGAGAAGCATAAATATCGGAAATTCCTAGTTCTGCTAAATATGGAACTATAATTTTGGCTGCTTGAAAGTCAAAACTAGGAGTAAATTGAATTCTATAAGTCGCTACTGGAATTCGCATAGTTAAAATAGATATAGTTCATTAATGGATAATGAATAATGGATAATTACCTCTGGTTAAAACCTAGCTTGATTGAATATCAGGAAATATCCTAGCACTTTTTTTTTGCTTAAAAGGAGAGGGTTCAAACCTTTGGAGATTAATTATCAATTATCCATTATCCTTTGGTGATGATTAATTAAGTATTTTGTTTTTGTTCTAATTTATAATTTTACCTTTAACAGATAAAATTGTCTTTGCTCCCAAACTTGAGATGTGTCCTATCTAGAATTAATAAAGTTATACAGTTATAAACTTATAGTAGCAATACAAACTCAAATTGGTTAACTAATAGCAGTTTTCAAGGGAGGAGGCAAATTTACCTTTCTCGTTAATATTTTTCTACAAGAATAAGGGACTAATTAAATTTAGTTCTTAAGATAGCCATAATATCATATTATGAATACCTATTAGAATGAAGGAGTGTTGGATAAGAAAAATAATTGACATTTGGTTATATAGACGTCTTGGCAAAATGAAATTAAAATAAATTATACAAATTTCATCAAAGAATGTTACAAAACTATAGCAATCCTAAATAGGTCGCGACAAATCAAAAAGTAGATAAAAAACTTGAAACTCCGGCCTGTTGGCTGTTCCCTGTTCCCTCCATACCTAAAAAGTAGTAAGATTTTTGCCACGAATATGCGGAGGATTGCTATATGGTTATAGAGAACAAGGAAAAGAGAATATAAGCACCTTGGACAGTAATTTGTAGCAAAATTTTATTCTAATGGTATTAGAGTACATAAACCGTTAGTTTCTATTACTTTGGAATTTTTAATTATTGACTTACTTATGCAATAAGTCTAATAGAAGTTTGATAAATGTTGACTACTAATAATTAGATTTTTATAGCAAATTTTAAAAAATTAGTGACATCTTAATCAGTTGTTTTTGCCTATACCACAACACTTTATATATGGCAAATATTATACAAATTTTGCTCTTTTTTTTAAGATATTTTTTTTCTCTATTTGCCTTTTGTCTTTTGCCTAATCCGTCAGGCTATGCAATATTTTATAACAAGAATAATAACATCTAAACATTTTTTATAGTGAAGCTTAATTTTTATTCAAATAAACATTTGATATGAAATATTTCAATCATTCAAATTATTTGTAATACTCTTTGTTTTTTCTTTAGTATAATACATACATATTTGGAGCTTTCTGAATAAGTCTTCTGATTAAGGAAAGAAATGGGGAAGAGGGAATAGTTTACTGCTATTTTTTTTGATTTTTCCTTTGCATACCTGGTGAAAATTCCTAATTCCTAATATGTAAATTAATCACTTATCATCCTCAGATTATTCTTTATAAATAGCAAAGCTTAAAAGATTAATTATCTATAACAGGTTATCCAGATAACAATTTTTCAAGAAAAACAGCACCATTTCTCATTCCCATCCATTCTTGACCAGGGAAATTAATTAAATTTCACCAATTTCCTTAAGGTAGTTGAAATTTCAATGTGACAGACTGCTTTTCAAAATTCATTAGACTTAATACACTACTTTTTTCTTCCCGCTTGTGAACCAATAGGAAATTTTGATTATCCTAATTGAAATTAAGAATTTATCAGACTAAAACTACTCTTCATAAAGAGCAAAGCTTAAAGGATTAATTGTCACAGTTTGTCCAGATAACAATTTTTCAGGTAAAACAGCACCATTTCCCATCCATTCTTGGTCGGAGGAATTAATTAGTTTTTGCCAATTTCCTTGAGGTAGTTTAGGTGCCAATTTGACAAACTGCTTTTCAAAATTCATCAGACTTAATACACTACTTTTTTCTGACCACCTATGAACCAATAACACATTTTTATCAGAACAATTGTACACCTCAGTTTTAGTTCTATCTAATTTAGCTAATGCCGGAATTTTTTGCCGTAGCTCAATTAATCTTTTATAGAAAGAACGCAAAATTTTATATTTTCCTTCCCTAGATTTTTCCCAGTTTAATTTAGACTCCATAAATACTTTCTCCCCTTGAGGATCTGGCACTTCTCCAAACCAATTGAAAGACTTAAATTCTTCTGCCCTACCTTTTCTCACTGCTTCAACTAAATTAGGATCTCCATGACTAACAAAATACATAAAAGGATTTTCCTCTCCATACTCTTCTCCCATAAATAACATTGGTACATAAGGAGAAATTAAAACTGCTCCTGCTGCTAATTTTAATCCTTCAAAATTTACTAAAGCTGATAATCTTTCCCCGATTAACCTATTACCTATTTGGTCGTGGTTTTGAATACAAACTACAAATTTTTCTCCCGCAAAACCTAGAGTCGAATTACCATGATTTCTCTGACGGTGAGACGAATATTCTCCAGTATAAACATATCCTTCTTTATAAGATTTTTTCAGAGATTCTAGACTGTTAAAATCAGAATAATATCCAGAACTTTCTCCTGTTAAAAGACTGTGTAAAGAGTGGTGAAAATCATCGCACCATTGAGCATCGTGACCAAACCCTCCTTCTTCTTTTGAACGTAAAACTCCCACATCATTCAAATCACTTTCCGCAATTAAATAACGCTTCCTTCCATCACTTTTACTAAACTCTTCTACCCTCGCAGCTAACTGTTGTAAAAAAGGTTCAGCACTCATATCATAAATGGCATGAACAGCATCCAAACGTAAACCATCAATATGATATTTATCTAACCAATACAAAGTATTTTCAATAAAAAAATTACGGACTTCATTACTATATGCGTCGTCAAAATTAACAGCATTTCCCCAAGGAGTATGATACTTATCCGTAAAATAGGGACCATAATCCCAGAGATAATTTCCCTCTGGACCAAAATGATTATAAACAACGTCCAAAATTACAGAAATGCCCATTTGATGACAAGCATTAACAAGCTGCTTAAGACCATTCGGCCCACCATAAGAATCTTGCACACCATAAAGATAAACTCCATCGTAGCCCCAGTTGCGATCGCCTGGAAATTGGGCAACTGGCATAATTTCTATAGCGTTTATCCCTAAATCTTTTAATTCTGGCAACCTGGGAATAATTGCTACAAAAGTTCCTTCGGGGGTAAAAGTACCAACATGAAGTTCATAGATAATCATTTCTGCCAAGGGGATACCTTGCCAAGAAGTATCGTTCCAGGTAAATTGTTGATGGTCTACTATTTTTGACGGACCATGTACTCCTTGAGGTTGCCAGTTAGAGGCAGGGTCTGGTCGGTCAGTTTCTTCATCTAGTTGGTAAAAGTATAGAGTTTCCGGTTCAATGTCTTTTGCTTCTCCTTGCCAATATCCCCATTCATCTTTTTGGAGTTCTATTAATTTTTCTTTGGGATGAACGATATGTACAGCCAATTTTTCTCGTAGAGGTGCCCAGACATTAAATTGGCATTTATTTGTTTCTGCTGAATAATGGCTACCGATTTTCATAGATTTTTTGACTTTTAGGGCGTTGAATTTTTCATAATTGTTGTCTAATTTTAGACTACAGTTTTATTTGTTGGCTTACTAATGCCGGAAACTTAAAGTTGTTTTTAAAAGATAATTTTTAAGTTTTCCTTTTCAAATCATTATATTTTATTGTTAAAAACCCCAACGTTATAGTGATGGATGATGTCTCATATGTCAGTACAACAGAAGGAGCCTTTCTCCTAAATATCTCGACAGGTAGATTACGATTTCTACTTAACAGTGGCCGAGTTATCGGTGCGAAAAAAGTCAAAAGAATTTGGCGGATTCCCCTAAATCAGAGGGGAATGCCAGATATTACACCTGGTCGTCGAGGTCCAGAACCTACTTGGAACAAAAATCAACGTACAGCTAATACTTTCATTCATGTTCTACGAAAGACTATAGATTACAACCGAGATCATGGAACTTCTCATCCAGCAGTTGCTGTGAAGGTAGGAGATAAAAAAGATTATTGCCACGCTCTGAAAATCAAAGGACCTTGCCAAATAGTTTATCAACCTCATAAACCTAATAGAAGTCAAGCTGGAGGTGCCCGGCTCTGGATTGAAGTAGAACCGGGAAATATAGTAGAGCGAGTATATTTCAGTGATGGAGATTATGGTCCTCCTCCGGAAGTGGTTCAGCAGCGGGCAAAACAAAAGAAGTCGAAAGGTTAAACACTACATATCTGCAACGTTATGGTTCTTGATTACTATATATAGTGTTTTTGGTTGAATTTTGGGAAAAGTGTGTGGCGATCGCTCATCCTTTACTATAAATTCTCTTGAGGCAAGAGAATAATATTAAAACGGTTTTCATGTTAGTAGACCACAGTAGGGGCGAATGGCTATTTGCTCCTAGAAAATAGTGTCTAAAAATTAATCCTCATCTTGTGTTAATTGTGTAATAGGGAAAATCGAAATAGCAGGACTTTCTTCTTCACTCCTGGAAACTTTTTGTGAGATTTTCAGCTATCCATCAGCTATCCAGTGGAATAATTTATGAAATTCATTGAATAACTTGGGAGATGTTTCAGGAGAGGCAAATTTTATCAGGTTAATCCTATCTATTCCCTGAACATTGACTACAAAAAAATAGAGTTTATTTTCCTCTACAGCTTTCCAAGAACGTTGCGTGGATTTTTCCCAATCCTTATCAATTATTTGCCAATTTGGGTCACTCAAAAATATGTGCTAAAAAAAGTCAGGCATCTTTCTGATAATATTTATAAAGCTTATCGGCTCAAACTTCATCTGTAATCAACCCACTTGCTTCTAATTTTTCCCTATATGGTTCAATCAGAAAAGGAAGATTTTCTTCTAAATCAGGACTAGATAGTAAAGCCGTATTTTTAGCCAGAACAGAAAAACAAAACCAAGCGCATAAATGGGATTTGTCAACCAACCCCCTACAGCTTTCTCTCACAAATCCTGCACGGATTACTATATATAATACCTAAGCTTAAAATTGTTGCTTCTCCCATACTGTGTTGATTTGTTAGTGGCAATACTTATATATATCACTCGGTAAATTACCAATTCCAGATAACCTATAATTAAGAATCAATTTGAACAGAAAGTTAAACTAATGATTGTTTCATTCATTGGGTGCATCTAAATTTTGAACAAAGCCAAAAATTTATTGCTTTTTCCTTAAAAGCAATAGACAACAGGGAATAGAAAAAAAGTATTTTTACAAATATTGAATCGACCAAGAGAAAATAAATTTTTTCCTTTTAATCAATCCTATCCCTAAAAGGGATAGGTAAATAAGTAGACAAAATTATTTGTATATAAATTTGTTTTTTATCCTTTGATAGATATGACAGAGCAATCAAAAATGCACAATTAATTTTGTCCTGGTACTTAATTATCAATTATCCATTATCAATTATCCATTAATTACAAACGCCTTAAAACAACAATTGAACGTTCCATAACAGGAATAAGAAATTCACCTTGATATTGCTTACCATTCTCCACAAAACGAGACTTACTCGTATCAACAACAACTAACCAATTTCTATCTTGAAACTTAGGAGGGATTGTAAATTCTATTAATTCATAATGAGCATTAAAAAAAATCATAAAACTATCATCAATAATCCTTTCTCCACGCTCGCCACTAGCAGGAATTTCCTCTCCATTTAAAAATATACCAACAGCCTTAGCAAAATCAATATTCCATTGTTCCTCAGTCATTTCTCCACCATCCGGATTATACCAACCTATATCATTCACATCCGAACCATGAATAGCACGACCTTGAAACCACTTACGTCTATGAAATACTGGATGTTGACAACGGAAATAAATTAACTGTCGAGTAAAATCTAATAAATCTGAATTTTCTACTTGTAAACTCCAATCCAACCAAGAAATTTCATTATCCTGACAATAAGCATTATTATTACCCTTTTGCGTACGCCCAAATTCATCCCCACCTAATAACATAGGTACGCCTTGAGACAACATTAAAGTAACTAAAAAATTACGCCTTTGCCGATTTCTTAAAATAAGTATATCTGGGTCATCAGTTTCTCCTTCTTCTTCACAATTCCAAGAACGATTATGTTCCTCTCCATCATTATTATCTTCCCCATTTGCTTCGTTATGTTTGTCGTTATAACTAACTAAATCATTCAGAGTAAAACCATCATGGGCAGTTACAAAATTAATACTCGCATGAGGCAACCTACCATTAGAAGCATATAAGTCAGAACTACCCGTAAAACGATAAGCAAATTCAGCTAATGTCTCCTCTTCCCCTCGCCAAAAATCTCTAACTGCATCTCTATATTTACCATTCCATTCCGACCACAATAGAGGAAAATTCCCAACTTGATAACCACCTTCTCCAACATCCCAAGGTTCAGCAATTAATTTCACATTGCAAATAACCGGGTCTTGATGCACAATATCAAAGAAAGCTGCCAAACTATCCACTTCATATAATTCTCGCGCCAAAGCTGAAGCTAAATCGAATCTAAAACCATCAACGTGCATTTCCGTCACCCAGTAACGTAGACTATCCATAATTAACTTCAATACCTGGGGGTGACGAACATTGAGAGAATTACCACAACCAGTAAAATCCATATAGTAGCGGGGGTCATCTTCTACTAGACGATAATAAGCAGCATTATCAATACCTCTGAAAGATAAAGTTGGACCCAGATGATTACCCTCTCCAGTATGGTTATAAACCACATCCAATATCACCTCAATACCAGCCTTATGCAAAGCCTTGACCATTTCTTTAAATTCTCTCACCTGCTCCCCTGCCCTACCACTAGAACTATAACCACTGTAGGGAGCAAAATAATTAATAGAATCATAACCCCAGTAATTAGATAATTCCTTATCAACTAAATGTCCTGGGTATCGAAGAAAGTGATGTACTGGCATTAACTCTACCGCCGTAATGCCTAAAGACTGAAGATAAGCGATCGCCGTTGGATGTGCTAACCCCGCATAAGTACCCCTAAGATTTTCTGGAATATCAGGATGTAGTTTAGTAAACCCTCTGGGATGAATTTCATAAATTATTGTTTCGTGGTTGGGAATATTTAATAGTTGGTCATCTCCCCAATCAAACCTTTCATCAATCACCACAGATTTTGGCATTAGATGAGCATCATCATCCAAGGTGCAGGCTAAATCTTTTTCTGGATTATCCCAAGAATAGGCAAATATTTCTTCACCATAAACTATATCCCCATCAATTGCTTTTGCGTAAGGGTCAATTAATAGTTTATGAGGATTAAAACGATGCCCTTGGGATGGTTCGTAGGGACCATGTACTCGAAATCCATATCTTTGACCTGGACTTATACCTGGTACATAGCCATGCCAGACAAAGTTACTAACTTCTGTCAGAGCTAGTCGTGTTTCTTTGTTTTCCTTGTCAAATAGGCAAAGTTCTACGCTAGTAGCATTTTCAGAGAATATAGTGAAGTTAGTGCCTTTGCCATCCCAGGATGATCCTAGGGGATATGGTTTTCCAGGCCAAAGAGGTACATACATAAATAAACCGAGAATTCTTCAGAATTAGAGGACTATTTTGGTAGTTATAGCTTAATGGTAGTTTAGCAAAGTATTGGTTTTTCTAATCTGTTTTGTGAAACTTATCTGAATCAGGACTTATGGCAAAAAGCTATATATAGCAATCAGGAATCAGATGTGAGATTTTAGTGGTATTAGGAGTCAGGATTCAGGAGCCAGAAGATCAAAGGATTTTGATTGATATTAATTGTTCTTAAATATCTCACAGGTCACAACTGATTGCTATAGCAATTCTAAATAGGTTGTAATATTTCATCTTAGAGGTTTTGTGTCTAAACCCAAGAAAAAGAGGAATTTGGTTTCCAAATCCCTATAGTTTTTTTCACAAATCATTTAGGATTAGTATATTAAGTACGATAAATTGTTTTAAATTCATTCCTATAAGTACGCGAGCAAGATGCTCACACTGGGTGGAAAAAATCACCATCAAAATTATGAGTAAATATTCTGAATTTCAATTTATATAACCTGCTTATTTCATCACATTTGTCACCTGGTAAAGATTAGAATTAACTCCATAATCACGATAAATTGTTTTAAATTCATTGCTATTTTTTCACCAACAAAGATATCAAATTTTTAGCGTGGTAATTATGCCAGACCATGTACATTGTTTAATCGTCCCTTTTCTGAAAAAAGAGTCAGAATATTCGTCAATAGGAAGTATTCTGCACAGTATTAAAGGCTATAGTCCCAAGCAAATTCATAACTTTAGGAATCATATAGGCAAAGTTTGGCAAGATGGGCGACACGAGAGATTAATTAAAAGTCAAAAAGAAATGATAGACGTCTGGAAATACATCAGACAAAATCCAGTAAAAGCTGAATTAGTACATAAACCAGAAGAATATCCTTTTTTCTGGGAATTATACAGAAATTTATCCCCATATTTTCAGAATAATTAAAATTCTCATTCAGAGCTTCCAGCTCACCAGAATCTTATTCAAATTTCTAATAGGTACTGAAATGACTCAATGTTTAAATCCTGACTGTTTAAAATTCAACCCACCAGAAACAATATTCTGTCAAAGCTGTGGTGAAAAATTAGTTTTAGCCGAACGTTATCGCGCTTTAAAAATTATCGGGCAAGGAGGTTTTGGCAGAACTTTTCAAGCCGTATATGAATATAAATATTCAAAACCTTTTTGCGTAATTAAACAATTTTTTACTCAAGCACAAGGAACTAAAAATTTATCAAAAGCTGTAGAATTATTTGCTCAAGAAGCTAAACGTTTGGATGGTTTAGGTAGATATCCAAAAATTCCCGAACTTTTAGCATATTTTACTCAGGATAATCGACATTATTGAGTACGATAATTTATCGACGGGCAAAATTTACAGCAAGAGTTAGAAGAGTCGGAAGCTTTTAATGAAAGTCAAATTTTGGAGTTGTTAAAAAGTTTATTACCTGTGTTGGAATTTATTCATTCTCAGCAGGTAATTCATCGAGATATTAAACCAGAGAATATTATTAGGAGAAAGAATAATAATCAATTAATATTGGTAGATTTCGGGGCAGCTAAATATGCCACAAAGACTGGTTTAGGTGTGACGGGAACTGTTATAGGTTATGCCGGATATGCTGCACCAGAACAATCAGTAGGAAAAGCAACTTTTGCTAGCGATATTTATAGTTTGGGTGTGACTTGTATTCATTTATTAACTGGAGTGGAACCTTTTGAGTTATTTGATGTGAGTGAAAATGATTGGGTATGGCGAGATTATTTACAGTCAAGTGTGAGTGATGAAATTGGAAAAATCTTGGATAAAATGATTGTCGGAGCGACTAAGAAAAGGTTTGAAAATGTAGGAGAAATTTTGTCTCTGATTCAGCCTACCTCTCAAAGAAAAAAACGGTCTCTAGAGCTACCAAAAATCCGAAGATATTTAGCTTGCATTTTCACAAAAATCCAGATACAATTTATTTATTGGTTGTTACTCGCATATACGCATGACTATTTAATCAATATAAAAAAAGTATTTTTCAGACTAATCACAATCAGAGCGCTCGCTACCCAAAGCTAGATTACCGCTAATAATTCTGTGAAGCTTCTGAAAAAAATCAACCCCTGATAAATTTTTCCATATTCCTATCTTTTGAGTTCCAATCATATCTAAATTTCTAGAGGCGATCGCCATCCACACCCACTCCCCAAAATATTCATTCTCTGAGAGCTACCTGAAAAAAATCCTTTGCGCCACCAATTTTTGGCTTGCACTCACCAAAAAATTCTGATACAATTTATTTATTTTGGTCAATTCTCCCATTTATATGACTATTTATTCAATAAAACAAATAAAATAATTTTTCATAAATCAGTTCAGTAGGGGCGGGTTATAGTTTAAGTTAACAAGTTTTAACATTAAATCAGATGAAGCCGCCCCAATCATATAATGTAGTAATTTAGATGTATCAGTCTAGTAAAGCAAAAAAAGTAAAAACATTTCTAAAATAATTCATCTACATCATTTTATCAAATCGATCAATACGCTTCAAAAGCCGTATAAAAGCAAACCCCATCACCACAACCAACAAAAGCAACACCAAAGCCAAACCAACCTGATTATTAACATATAGAATAGTCGCCGACAAAGTAAAACCACTAATCAACAAAGCATAATTAGTACCCATTTGCACACTACCAACCCGACGAACCAACCTATCTGTTTCTGTTGCTCTAACCCGAACCCTAATATCCCCCTGTTCTAACTTATCAATTGCATCCTCAATACGACGAGGCAAACCCAAAGCAGTAGAACTAACCTGAGCCGCTTGACGACCCAACTCATTTAATATAGTATTTGAACCTTGAGAACTTCCATCAGACATAAGCTGCATGGCAAACGGTTGTGCCACCTCCATAAAATTAAACTCTGGGTCTAAACCCTTGCCAACTCCCTCCAAAGTAGAGAAAGCTCGCATAACAAAAGTAAAAGTTGCCGGAAAACGGAAAGGTTGGTCATAAGCAACCTCATACAAATCATCACTAATAGCAGTAATTGACTGAGCTTCAAACGGCTTATCCATAAAATTATCCAACATATATTGGATAGAACGCCTCACTGGCCCCATATCTCCAGTGGGTTTTAATGCTCCTAAATCTATTAGAGATATAATTACCCTCTCAGCATCCTTTGAAGCAATCCCATAGAGAGTATCCATGAGTTTTTCCCGGATGTTAGACTTAATTTGCCCCATCATGCCAAAATCATAGAAAATTAATCCCCCTTCTGGACTAACAGCAATATTACCGGGATGAGGGTCAGCATGAAAAAAGCCATCATTCAAAAGTTGCCGTAGGTAAGCCTCAGCACCCATTCTTGCCAAAGCCTTTCTATTTTGCCCTGATGCTTCTAGAGCTTCATAATTACTAATTTTGATACCTGGAACATATTCCAATGTCAGTACCTGTGGCGCTGAATACCGCCAATAAACTCTGGGAACTTTTACCCAGTTAAAGTTGCGGAAATTACGACGAAAGGTATCAGCATTGCGACCTTCATTGAGATAATCTATTTCTAGCCAAAGAATTCGGCAACATTCGTCATAAATACCTAACCAGTCTCGACCACGACCCCATTTCGGGTGATTTTGAAAATAACGAGCTATTCCTTTAAGAATGGCTAAATCAATTTGGAAGAGTTTTTTGAGTCCTGGTCTTTGTACTTTAACTACTACATCTTCACCAGAGTGGAGTTGCGCTCTATGAACTTGACCTAGACTAGCGGCAGCTAAGGGAACTGGATCAAAACTTGGGTATAATTCTTCTACCTTTTTGCCCAGATCCTCTTGGATAATTATCTCAACTTGTTCGTAGTTAAAAGCAGGGACTTTATCTTGAAGTTTTGAAAGCTCTTCGACGTATTCTGAAGGAAATAAGTCAGCACGGGTAGAGAATAGCTGCCCCAATTTGATAAAGGTGGGACCTAACTCTAGCATTGTCTCTCTGACCCAAATAGCTTGTTTGCGCCGTCTGAGATTTCTCTTTTCTTCTGTTACTCCTCCGCGGTAACTCCAATCTTTTTTGTCTACCCAAAGCCAAGTTAGCCAAAGGAGAACGAAACTCCAAATATCAATGTAACGACGCTGGCGAGAGTAATTTTCTCTGTTCCAGCGATAAGCTTTCTGACTATAGGGTTTGCTGGGGGCTTTAGTCATTGAGCCTCCAGTTGTATAGTTAGCTTGTTCCTTGTGGTTAGTAATGTCATCGAGGAGAACAGACACAGTAGTAGTATTTTATAATTTGTGATATTATTAAAGGTTTAGCTCATAGCAATAAAAACCAATGAGCGCAGGTATAGTTTACTAAGATTCACAGTTGGAAGTCCCCTGTTTGATCTATATGATTCAGCTCCAGGATAAAAGCCCTGTTATAGTATACTGAATCTAAAACAGGAAATGGACTTCGATTTTAATATATACGGCAATTTCTTAGCAGGTTGAAGAATTCCGTAGGATCATTCAAGGCCAACATCAGTTATATGTCAAGAGGAACGACTACGATATTTTTGCAATTCTGCCCTGACTTGAGCTACCTCAGCCCTTAGATCGTCAATTATGGCTTGTAGGTCTTTGGGCTGAGAGTCCAATTCGTCAGAATTACTATTATTATTGGTGTTGTTTTCTACTTGAGCTTCTCTATCTGCTCTTTCTAAAACTTGTTCAATAAAGGTATGCAAGTTTTCTCTTTGTTCTGCATCAAATTTACCTATTCCACTAAGGGTATTGGTGATGCTATTTTCTAGTTGTTCATATACTCCTTCTGCAATAGCTCTACCGACAAAGAAAGCATGAATTGGTGATTTACTCATAATAAAAAATAGTTTATTTTGATGGTTTACTAGTAAGGATTCAGCTAGCTCGCGGTCAGCTAGTCTCCTAGGTCTGGACTGCGAAATTCAGCAATTAAAATGAACTATTATAGCTAAAGTTAGCTGATGATGTCCGCTTTTATCTAGACTTTTAATTCTCGCTCAACCTCAGTTCTAATTCCTCCTATAAATAAAATAAACGAGGAACGCTTAGGGGTGTTAGGGTTTGCGTAGCATGACCTAGGATAGCTCCTCTGTTTTGCTGACGCAAAGCTCCGCTTTATATGTCACGCAGCGTTTCTCTGCGCGACATGGAAAGCTTCAGATACGACCCAGGAGGCAAGAGGCTGGCTGACGGCTGAATGCTTACATTTGCTAATCAATTTAGATGTTTTTTTTTAGCTAATCGGACTTGTTTTTTTATTTGCTTAACGAATTGTCTATTGATATTTAAGTTTGTTCAATAAGTGAGCCTTTTGTTAAATTTTAAAAGGTTTAGATTGAAATATATCTCACTCAGCACCCATTATTCAAATATCTAACTACTTAATTTAATTTTGTACTCATCTTAATATTTGAGACCTAATTTCTCAGTTAGAGTCAAGATGTGATTCTAATTGTAAAGTATTGTATCACATTATTTTATTAAGTGTCTTACCTAGTTTCTTAAAAGATGTTGATCTTTAGGTGAACTACGCTATATATCAATACTATGGGTCTGAGCTGGGCTTTGATATTCACCAGGAATAGTGTCTAACAGAGCTGTTACCAAGGAATAGGGTTCTTGGTTTTGCCAGACAACTTACATTTCCTAGGAATGGCAGTATTGCCAGTTCCTAATACTATTTCACGGAAGTCAAAAGTCAGGTATTAAGATTTTGTAGGCTAAAAACTTTGAAGCTACAGTAATTCCAGGAAATTATTTTACATCTAAAGTTTGAAACTATTTGTGAAATCTTTAAAAGTGAATTGGTATAACGATTTTATCGACCAAAAGTACATTAACTTTTCATAATATGGAAGCTAAACTTTTGCTAAAAATATACTTTTAAAATATCAATTTATCTCAGAAAAAAGTTCAATTAATAGTAGTCATCTGGATACTGATTTTGCTGTTGATATTTTTGAGAGTCGTACTTTGGATATTTAGGTTGATAATCAGAAGGATAATATTTTTCACTATTGTCATTAGATGAATAATTGTAGGGAGATAGTTGAGTTTTCACATCACCCGAATAATTTACTTTTTCTGACCAAGATTTATCCTCATTAGAGACAGATAAACTATTGGGAAAAAACTCATCCTTTTCAAAATATGGCTTAGGTAATTTGTTTAATTTTGGTGGGTTTATTGAATAAGTTTTAACTGAAGGAGAACCAAAAAGAGGACTGGACGGATCGTGATTTCGGAAACTATAATTTTCCTCTTGCTTCAGACTTTCTAATAAATTACTTGACGTCAAAGATGCAATTTTGTTATTAGTTTTGGCATAGCTATAACGCAGGGTAATATCAAAACCTATCCATCCAAAAGTTCCAGCAGTCAAGACAAACAACAAAAAAATTGTCAATTGGAAAGAAAGTTGATTAATCCAACTAAATTTATTATCTGTACAATTAGGGATGCCAACTGCATCATTATGAGGCTTTATATTTCTTTTGTTAACCCTGTTCCTAGGAACTTCATTAGTCAGACATTTACCTACTTTCTGCTGAATAGTTGAGTCTGATTTAAGCTCCATCAATTTATCGTTATTGTTAAACCTAGATGGTTTCTCTGCTAAATAATTATTTTGTTTTTTTACCTCTACAAGATTTGATTCATTTAAAAGAAGTGCCAACCAACCTTCTACCGTTTGAGGTCGTTTTTCAGCATCTATTTCTAATCCCATGAGAATAGTATTCTCAATACCTGGAGTAAGATTAGGTTGAAAATATTTTAATTCTTTGGCAAAAAATTTAAGTGTTTGAGGAACAGCTTGAGAAAGCCTTAAAGCTGCAGGAGTAGGAGCATTACCAGTAAGTAAATAGTATAATGTCGCTGTTAAAGCATAAATGTCTGTTGCAGGACTTAACCTTTGTTGTGGATTACACTGTTCTGGTGGTGAATATCCCACAGAAAATAAATTAGTATGAGTTTGCCTAATTCCTGGAGTTAAATCACAGGTAATGCCAAAATCAGTTAGTACAACTGTATTAGTTCCAGCTCGCCTAATGATATTCTTAGGTTGTATATCCCGATGTAAAAACCCATTTTTGTGAACTACTGAAAGAGCTGAGGCAATTTGATGTATATAATGAGCAGCTTGATTTGGATGGAAATTATAGCCAGACTGTATTAACTCAGCCAAATTTTGACCCGGTATATAGTCCATTACTATAAAGAAAAGATCATCTTCCTCAAAAAAGTCCCATACTTTGACAATGTTGGGATGTCCAGATTTAGCCAGAAGGTGAGCCTCAGTTATAAATTGATGTTGAAATTTGGGAAAATCTTGATGTTTGTGTAGACTTTCATTGAGAGTTTTGAGTACAACAATTTGGTTAAAATGATGATGAATGGCTCGGTAAGTTATACCAAAGCATCCTTGGCCTAAAATACGATCGATAGTATATTTTCCTTTTTGAAGGACAACTCCTGGTGTCAGGTTCATAAAATACTCATTTTTATAAAATTGTTAGTGGTCAGAATACAACAATATGCTTGTAGTTGATTCTGCTCGATTGATTATAGATGAAGTTCGTAACATACTCCCACAAGGAGTTTAAAGTATAGCCTGGGCTTCTGCATTTTGGGAAAGATTAGCTTAATTAAAGGTTATGATAATATCAATTTTTGCCCTGGGCAATTAATTGACTGTAGATTCATCTCACGCGCTTCTCACAGATTATGGTCTGAGATGAATCTACGCTCTAGCTAAAATTGGAAAATCTAAATACAGCAGATGCCAAGTATGTGAGGTAAAAATATTAACGTTTTAACGCAAAGCTTCCTTAACAAGCCTCTGTCGTCAGGGCATTTTGCCTGCAAGTAGTGTAGCTGAGTGAGATGAAATTCACTATATTATCAGGATGAAAGAAAGTGGTTAAGTAGTAGCCGGAAAGAGCGGAATTAGGTAATCTAGCTCAGTAATTATTAAAGATTGTCAAAAACGAAAATCAATAAAATAGAATATTTATGAGGGAAAAAAAATCTGAGCCTACACTTAGTCCAATTGCAGAAAATCTGGTGCTAGGTTTACCAGTACATTGTATTGATGACTACCCTGGTTGCTTACTTTCTCGATTAGAGGCAGGAGTAGGAACTCATGTTGTTACCCTGAATGCAGAAATGGTAATGCAGGCTGAGAAAAATCATGTCTTGGCTGAGATAATTCGTCAGGCTGAATTGGTAGTTCCTGATGGAGCTGGGGTGGTTTTATACTTAAGGCTTAAGGGTAAATTTGTACGGCGTTGTCCTGGTATTGAATTAGCAGAAAGTCTTTTGTGCCAAGCCGTGAAACAGAATCCACAGAATTTAGTATTTTTCTATGGAGGAAAACCAGGGGTAGCTATTAAAGCTGCTGAGACTTGGCAAGAAAAAGTTCCAGGGTTAGCTATTGCTTGTCAGCATGGTTATTTATCTCCAGCAGAGGAGAAGGAACTTTTACAGACTTTGGGACAATTACAACCAAGATTAATATTTGTGGGTTTAGGGGTGCCTCGTCAAGAGTTGTGGATTGCAGAACATCAACATATTTGTCCTCAAGCAATCTGGATTGGTATTGGTGGTAGTTTGGACATATGGGCTGGTGTTAAGGAAAGGGCACCTGCTTGGTTTTGTGATAATTCTTTGGAATGGTTGTATCGACTTTATCAAGAGCCTTGGCGTTGGCGACGAATGTTGGCTCTACCACAATTTGCTTGGAAAACTTTGATGGAAATCAAATTTTAGACAAGAAGAGGCGATTTTAATCTCTATCAGGGGTAATTTAACTGATTTTTAGTTAAAAGTCAATCGTTAATTAACAAAACAAGGAATCAAGAAGCAATGAATTTTGAATATGAGTATGAACAATGTCTAGAAAAACTGAACTGGGCAACTAAGGAACTACAGGTAGAAGTTGAACCAGAGAAACTTGCTGAAATTGCTGAGTTAATTGTGCAACCAATGACAGGGCCATGGCGTTATTTTCATACTCCAAATCATATTTTTGAAGTGGGAGTTTCACAAGATGCGATTGAAGTATTAGCTGCTTTATTCCACGATTTAGTCTATGTACAAGTAGATCATAGTGTTAATTTTAATCTCAGTTATTATCTTGCTCCTTATATTCAAGAAACACAAGGAAAGTTAAAAATTAGGGAAAAAAATGAATTGCCTAAGGATCAGACTTTTGAGATGGTAACATCTATTTTTGGTTTTTTTGTTGCTCAGGTTTTGTTACCTTTTGGTGGGCAAAATGAGTTTATGAGTGCTGTAGTTGCTGCTAAAGTAATGGAAACATTTCTCACACCTAAACATCTGTTTCAAATTATTGCTTGTATTGAATCTACGATTCCATTTCAACCTATTTCGGAAGATGGCTTGACTGCCACTGAACGTCTGTATCAAAGACTCAAAGAAACTAATACTAAGTTAAATATTAATCTTAGTGATGGAGAACTTTATGAAACAGTAAAAAAATCTGTTAGACTATCTAATCGAGATGTGAGTGGGTTTGGTTCTGCTACTTCAATTTTTCTAGATAATACCTGGAATTTATTACCAGAAACTAACCATAATCTCACTAATGGAAATTCTTATACAGTTTGTGAATATCGCATTGCTTTAGAAAAAACAGAAGGATTTATTAATCATTTGAATCCCGATTTGATTTTCCGCAAATTTGATGAAGAACCAGATGAAAAAACTTATAAATGCTGGGTTGAACAGGCAAAAAAGAATATTGAAGTTGCTAAAATTTATCTGGGAAGTAAAATTTTTACTCTAGCTTTTATTGAAGCATTATCTATGCGATTAGGGTTAAATATACCTCTTTCAACAATGGTGGGAGAGTTGCCTAGTCAAGGACACATTCCGGCTCATTTGGAGGATTTTTTGCCAGATATTCACAATCCTTATCAACCTCAAAATAATTTGCAACGTGAAGTATTAACTTTATTGGCAGATGGGCGGAGTCAAAATGCAGTTTATGATATGAGAAATTCACCATTGAGTACATTTATGGTGAAATATATAGGATTTGATGAAGTCAAAAAACAAAGAAAAAGAACTAATGATTTTTGCCAAAAAAAGATTTCTGCGGAAGAGTTTATTGATGGCTGTAACCAAAATTTAGTTAAGACGGTTATTGAGGGAATTTTAGAGTTATTTGAGAGTCGTAAGCAAGCAATTGGTGGGGTCAAAAAAGTGAAGTATATCAACTGTAATCAAAACCACTAATAGACATCTCGTCGGCAAAAAACATAAAATATTTTATTCAACAATCTTGGGTTATATCGTCAACAAATGTCTCAGGAGCAGCAAAGTTAGCTGTTCTATTTTGTCAATTTTCGCTTAGAGTAAAATTATACAGCGCTTCCCGTTGTTATGAGGTACAAAATTTTAGGTTTGAGGGAACAGGGAATAGGGAATAGGGAATAGGGAATAGGGAATAGGGAATAGGGAACAGGGAATAGGGAATAGGGAATAGGGAATAGGGAATAGGGAATAGGGA
>NZ_JBNHEQ010000087.1:0-1226 GCF_050016015.1 Dapis hubbardiae BLCC-M172 | reverse complement strand
GAATTAGGGAGATAATCTCCCTAATTGAAAAATGCAAAAGTGTAGTTTATGAGAATATAAACGATGAAAAGCAAGAGAAAAGTCCTCAAAATTTCGTTAGTAACAGGATATAAATCAAAAACTTACCAAGAAATATTTCAAGAAATTGAAGAGCAGTATTTTAATGGAATTAACAAAAATACTAAACGCAAACGTAGTCGTTCAAATATTAACGACCAAAACTCTTTTAACAGGACTAAACTTATCTATTTCAATAGAATCCCTGATTGGAATGAGTGCCCTACACTAGAATCATTGAAAACTTCATTATACAGTTTTACTCCTGGAACAAAGTCTTTTAAAGATGCTTTTTATGTTTATAAGCAGATAGCATTGAAGGCTACAAACAATCAAGAATTGATTAAATTCTTTATCGGTATCGACACAACACAAGTTGTGTTTCAGCAAAAACAAAGTGTGTCTTGGAATGATTTCTTTTCTTGGTACAAAAACTGCTATCAATCCTGCGATGGCTTTTACAGTAGTTGGTTGTGGGTGTCGGCTATGTGTGTGGTGTATGGTTTACGTCCATCTGAGGTAGCAGCAGCACAAAACCTGACTAAACCTGGGTAAATAATAACGTAATCATACCTCCTATTAATGACTTTGGTAACAAAAATATGCTGCTAGTAATAGGAGAAAAGACCTATTTTGGTGCCACAACAAAGACAGGCTTAAGGATTGCTCGTCCTATGATAATGGACAAAGACATATTTAGTCAGTTGGGGGTAAGAAATATAATGCTACCTAAATTAAATAACAATTCGTCAAATCCAAAAACTTTAGTAAATCTATTTTCTAATAGGTTCAGAAAAGCTTTAGTTAGGATGAAGTCGCCCGTAACTCAAGCTTATGCTTTCCGCCACCTGGCTAACCAGTTGGGAGAAAAATATGGCATCCCTCAAGAGATAAGAGCTAGGTCGTTAGGACATTCTGTGAATGTGAACGAAAGTGTTTATAAGTCTAGGTTTAACCCGCAGATAGAGATAGACTTACTGCTGAACTTTTCCTCAGACAGGCACTAAGTGTACTTTTTAGGCACATCGTGTCTAAAAATGCACTTTTTAGCCATATCATGCCACATCATGCACTTTTAGACACATCTAAAGTATCTCTTTTAGCACATTTAAGTCTTTTTTAGACACATATGTACTTTTTAGACACGCCTAAATACTGCTGATTTATTA
>NZ_JBNHEQ010000086.1:9958-20593 GCF_050016015.1 Dapis hubbardiae BLCC-M172 | reverse complement strand
TGGTCTCCAAACCCAAGGATGGTCTCCAAACCCAAGGATGGTCTCCAAACCCAAGCAAAAATAGGATTTGGAAACCAAACCCCTACAGTTTTTTCTCAAGTCATTATAGTTTAATTAAGTTAATCTTAAAATCCTCCCAAATATTTAAGGTGTGGTTTTATTATTTAAGTTAAATTAAGAAGCATTTGTCTTAAACTACTAATGCTTTTACTAAAAACTGATAACTGAATTGCGCAGTTACGACCATAGGAGGCTAACTGATAACTGAAATCATGGGGCTGTGGCTCAGATGGATAGAGCAAGCGCCTCCTGAAGTATCGGGCACCATGTGAGGAAACTCCGTGAGTGAATGTGGTCAAACTCAAGGAAGCCTAAGTCTTAATATATATAGATAAGGTAATCTTGAGCCAAGCTTTACCTCTTTTTGGTAAAGAAGGTGCAGAGACTAGAGTTTTGAGGACCAATTAAATTTTCCTCAAACTAGGCCACCACCTAAAGCTATTACAGCTATGGTGAAGGGATAGTCCAGAGAGTGGGGAAACTCACACAAATCTGAAGCGCTAGGTCGCGCGTTCGAATCGCGCCAGTCCCGTAAATTCAGTTATCACTTATCAGTACGGACCGCTGAAACAGGAGGCTTGAGACCAAAATTTTTCGCTCAAAAGTAAAAAGTTTGAAAGTTTGATTGTATTTGACTATCAAATTATACTTTTCTAGGGGTTGTTGGGAATACAGAATAGTTTTGTTAGGCAGAAGTTATATCAAATCCACTGGTCATAACTACTAAATATTTGTAATTCTCTATTTTCCTGACTCCTGACTTCTGACTCTTTACTCCTGACTCATGACTCCTAAAGACTTAACCAATCTATAACTGTTTAACAGGATTTGATATTACAGCAGATTAGATGGTTAATGTGCTTCAATAGAAGTAATTAATATCTTTTGCCTTTCCCCTATCTTTGCTTCGACTGCTTAATGGGAAGCTCGAACTCCCAAACAGTTAATTAAACTCCTCTGATTGTAGTTTCTCCCCACACTTTCCTACTCCGGATGGTAGATAATACTTTTTGAATATTAATATTGAAACTGTTTCCATCTGTAAGACTACAGATGGTTTTTTTATTTTTAAAGATATGGTTTTGAGAGTAGTTTCTAGTAAAGAATTATATAAAGGATTGAAGATTTCTCGAATTTCCTGGTTTTTAGTAGGATTTTTGGTGACTTTTTGGATTAGTTACCAGCAATTTGCAGGTAGTATTGAACCTCCCCAAGCTTTATTGGTACTTGGTGGGGCTATAGAAAGAGAAGTATTTGCCGCAGAGTTTGCCCAGCAACATCCTCATCTAGATATTTGGGTCTCTTCTGGTACTAACCCAGAATATGCAGAGTGGTTATTTTCCCAAGCTGGCATATCACAAACCCGTTTACATTTAGACTATGATGCTGTGGATACTGTAACTAATTTCACAACAATAGTAGACAAGTTAAAATCCCAAGGTATTACGAGTGTTTATTTAGTTACCTCCGATGACCATATGCGTCGCGCTACAGTTATTGGCCAAATTATTTTGGGTAGTAGGGGTATTTCTTTTAAACCCCTACCAGTTCCCTCTGGGCGATCGCCTGAACCTATCGAAAAAGTGATTCGAGATGGAATTAGAGGAATTGTTTGGTTAACTACTGGTTATACGGGAGCCAATTTTCTCCATCAGTTCTCTCCCTGAGTTTCCACAGGTTCTTGGATTAAAACAAAAGGCTGTACTATCAAAGCATTAAACTTTTTAGTATCATTACTATTCCAAATCGATAATTGTTCTGCTGAGGGTTTATAAATAAGTTCTTGGTTCATCCAGTCCTGCACAGAAGATGTATTATCAGAGGCGATCGCCACTCCCACATCTAGCAAATCCAATTTTTGGTCTATAATTACTACAGAATCACGTTTAACATGGGGTACTAACCAATTCCATTCAGCCACGTCCAAATTTTCAGCTAATTTTTCTCTAATATCTTCCATTTTCTTTCTAACTAAATTTATTAAATAAGCAGTCAGTATAATTGAGAATTTAAAATGTAGAATTTAGAATTATACTAAATCGGGTATAGATATCCCTGTTATGTCTCACCTTTTCAACAATTAATAATTAATAATTACCTCTTCTTGAAACAGATAGGATTTGGTTAAAAGGGAAATTTTTTTCTTCTCTTGGTCGATTGGATATGGCGTTAGCGGAGCGGCTCTGCAAGAGCGGGAAACCTCGCCATCCCATCCTAACGGAATGCTCCGCAAACGACCGCTTTTTTCTCCTTTAAAGGAGAGGCTTGAAACCTTTATTTTTGGGTAAAGACCTTGCATGAAAGTTTTCTACAGGGTTTTCGCGGTTGGCTCAAAGCAGGTTAACCCAGATTTGGTATTATAAGGTAATTTGAACTTAAAATTCTAAATTCTAAATTCTAAATTCTGAATTCTAAATTCTAGTTAACGTCCTAAATCGTGCATTTTATTAATTATATCTGCACATTTCTGGCTGATTAATTCTAACTCTTCTTTTTTAGTTGATTCAGGAGGAGGTATAACCTCTCCTATTCTGACAGTTATTGGTACAGAATTAGCCATCAAACCTTGACGCTTCACTGCATGAGTACCCCAAATACAAACTGGTAATAAAGGTACTTTTGCCTTTGCAGCAATTAAAGCAGCACCTAATTTTGGCTCTGTAATTCTACCATCAGGAGTTCTAGTTCCCTGTAGAAAGATACCCGCTGCCCATCCTTCTGCTAAACTATTCATAGCCGAACGAATAGCACTTCGATCTGCCGATCCCCTTTTTACAGGATAAGCACCATATAGGTTAATTATCTGTTTCAAAATTGGCACATCAAATAATTCCTCCTTTGCCATATAAGCAACAGGTCTTCTGACAGAAACAGATACAATTGGAGGGTCTAAATCGCTAGCATGGTTACTAACTATGACTAAAGGTCCTTGTTGTGGAACATTTTCGACACCATAAATATTACTGTGAAAGTAAAAACGAAGTATAGGAACTATTACTGACCATTTTAATAAACGATAAAGAACTAAATTCTTAACTGGTTCACGATTTCTAGTCACAGGATTTTATCTGAATTTTAAGTAAGTCACTTTACATATAGCCTATAGCATTTTTCGTCCCAATTGTACAATAAATATCTATATAATTAGGGGATACTTAACTGGGAATGGAGAACAGGAATAATGTAAAATCCAGGTAAGCATTTCCTGTGGAATGCTGCACAAACATCTATATAGATAGCTGTCAGCTATCAGCTTTTTAATGAATGAAGCAATTACTAATATTAGCAGATCGCCTTTTTAGACAGGATGGTATTAATTATAGAAAAAATTTTCCTGGTCAATTTATTAGGTTTGGTATTGCTAAAAATACCCCACAACTGAGCAGATAATTATCATTATTAATATAATTTTATCTAAAGGTTAAGGTCATTTCAGTTATCAGTTATCAGTTATCAGTTATCAGTGAACCTCCGACTTCAGTCGGAGGGTTGAAATACTGAATTAAATATTTTTTTCATCCCCTTAAAAGGGGAGGCACATACCCTCATTTTTTGGTAAGCATTTCCTGCGGAATGTTGCGCAGCGAAGCAAGCGAAACAGCTATTAGCTGTCAGCTCATCCTAAGGAATGCTACGGAAACAGCAACAAAAGCTTCAACCTTAAGGAGGAGATTTAAAGGAATATAGACTAGAACACTGGCTTTTGTAGTAAGAGTTTATTCTCAAAAAATAAAGCTTTTATTGCCAACTAAAAGCAATAGCTTATAGCTGACGGCTGAATTCTTACAGATTAATACCATTTCTCAAAAATCTTGCTATATTTGATTGGATGAGGAAGTGTGGGGAGTGTGGGAGGAGGGGGGAAGGGACGTTGCATAAGGGCGTCCGTACACAGAAGAATAATGAACATTAACTGGATAATAATTAGGGAATAATTTATTTTATTTGTGTTAATTACTTGATAACTGAAGTGTCACTCAAGTATAGCCTTAATGCATGGGAATTGGTATAAGATTTAGTTAGAAATTTTTGACAAATCTTTCTCAGGCTTTGTATCAGGCAATATTTTCTGAAATATCGCAAGTATTCAGTAGTCAGCTACTAGCTATCAGCTAGTTATATTACTTTTAAAGAAGGAAAAAGCAATTGATAAATTTTCAATAATGAGTTTAAAATGTAGTAAAAGTTAAATGAATACTTGCTTTATTCATTATATCTCTTCAAAATCAACACGACTAACCCTAAAGCGATTTCCCTATTTCCTGTAAGTTATTCACATTTACCAATTTTAAACCTAAACAAGTTCGTTTAATTAAACCAGTAAGTACCTTTCCCCGACCTATTTCTATAACTTTTTCTATTCCTTCTTTTTCCATCTCTAAAGATGTTTCGCGCCATCTCACACCATTTGTCATTTGTTGCTCAAGACGCTGTTTTATTCTCTCTGCATCTGTAGTAGCAGTAGGTTCAAAATTGGAAATTATTAGTACTTTATCATCAGCAAATTCTACAGACTCTAATATTTGTTGAAATTCCCTAGATGCAGACTCCATTAAAGGAGAATGAAACGCCCCAGAAACATTTAATTTAACTGCCTTTTTAGTCTTAACTTTACCAAGCAAAGTGTCTACTGCTTCTGGTGTACCAGATATCACAACTTGACCAGAATTATTATCATTTGCCAAAACTACACCAGGGGTTTGCTGAAGTTCTTCTTCAAGCTGTTTTTGGTCAAATCCCATCAAAGCTGCCATCTGTCCACCTGTGACATTATTCATTAGTTCGGCACGTTTTTTAACTAATTTTAATCCTGTCTCAAAATCAAATACTCCAGGAACATAAAGAGCAACATATTCTCCCAAACTATGACCTGCAACTAAGTATGGTTGAAAATAATGAGTAAACATTTCATCTGCTAATAGACTTTCTACTACATACAAACAAGGTTGAGTATAGAGAGTTTGAGATAATTTTTCTTCTTCACTTTAGCAAATTTCTGTTACCGACCAACCTAAAATTTCTTGTGCTTGGTGAAATTTTTCTTTGGCAGAAGATAAATCTAATAAATCTATTCCCATACCAACTTTTTGAGAACCTTTTCCAAGAAACACCCATACTGTTTTTGTCATTTTTAGCTTATAAATTTAACTATGGAAAAATTTGTTTTTAACCCCTAAACTTACATCAGAACTTATACAGCATTTTCCGACTTTATCAAGTACATATATTGATGGTTTTAGGAAGTAAGGAATAAGAAGTAGGGAACAACCAAAAAAATATTTGCTTCTTCAGTTCTACCACATTAATCTGGAATCTACTCTATATACTAATAATCTGAAAAAACACTCAAAAAATCCTAGAATAAAGAACATTATAAATTTATACTTCCCAAGTAGTGGCAATTCATTAATTGCCACTAAAATCTTATTTGCTACCTGTATCTAAGTAGGTAGGCATAAATAAAAGTTAAAACAAAAAATCTGAAAAAGAACCTATAACCCAGTTCCCAATATGTTTTCACCGTTTTAAATTTCCATTGCTATTGGACTGATAATTCAGCCCAACTAATTATCCTTCTTTATTTCCATTTAACTAGCTATCAGCTTTTCTTTACCAATGGATAATTTCTAATTAATCAATTTTGTTTTAAAGCCTCTCCGTTTCAATGGATAATTGATAATTAGAGAGAGTTTTTATAATCTAATCTCCATCATTCATTGTTCATTATCCGTTAATCAGATTTCCTGATATTCAATTCTGTTAAGGTTTTAACCAGAGGTCATTATCCATTATTCATTATCCATTATTAATTAATGAAAGAATGCTCCGCAAAGAGCATTTTAGATGTTAGCTAACAATTCGAGGGTTTCAGTCTCCTAAACTTATTGAGAAAAGCGAGTGGTGCGTGTTAATGAGAATTTAAATAGTTAATTATACACCTTGAGAAGCTGATAAGCCAGTTCTTCTCTCACAAGCTTACTAATAGCTGAGTGCTGACTACTACTTCAATTATGGTAGAATAAAATTTTTGAGCTTATTTTCCTGACAGTTTTATTCTAAAACTCCCTAAATATTGTAGTTTGGAAAAAGTTATACAGGGGATATTAATTTTGAATGTTTACTTTTGACTTAACTTAATACCGCTCCATTCAAAAATTATCGCCCCCCAAGTTAATCCAGCTCCAAAACCAGAAGCAGCAATAATATCCCCTGATTTAACCTTACCTTTTCTAACAGCTTCATCTAAAGCTAGAGGTATAGAAGCTGCAGAAGTATTGCCATAATTACTAAGATTACTAATAACTTTTTCCGAGGGAATTTTCAGTCTATTAGCAACAGCATCAATTATTCTTTTGTTAGCTTGATGTAATAACAACCAGTCAACTTTCTCCACATCAAGATTAGCTCTAAATAAAGCTTTTTCTATCACTTCTGGTACTTTTTGTACGGCAAAACGATAGACTTCTTTCCCATTCATACTTATTGGTTGATAAGTACCTTGACTAACATTTACTCCCTCAATTATTTCCTTTGCTTGAGGTTGGTAAGAAAGATTTAAACAGCCATTTTGACTACCATCACTACGAAGTTCAAAACCCAAGAGGCGATCGCTTTCTGAAGCTTGTAAAACTACTGCACCTGCCCCATCTCCAAATAAAACACAGGTAGTTCGGTCTTCCCAGTCTACCCAACGGGAGAGAATATCTGCCCCAATTAACAAGACATTTTGATAAACTCCATTACGGATAAATTGTGCTGCTGTGACTAGACCAAATACAAAACCAGAACAAGCCGCAGTCAGGTCAAAGGCGACTGCTTTTGTCGCCCCCAACTCCCCTTGAATTTTACTAGCAGTGCCAAATAAATCATCTGGAGTAGATGTAGCCAGAATAATCAGGTCAATATCTTGAGCAGTAATATTTGCTTGACCAATAGCTGCTAAGGATGCTTGAGTTGCCAGACTACATAATGATTCTGTTGTATCTGCCAGTCGTCGTTGACTAATCCCAGTGCGAGAACTGATCCATTCGTCAGAAGTATCTACTATCTGAGATAATTGTTGATTATCTAGAAATACTTTTGGTATGGCAGAACCGCTTCCGATTATGGAAATACCTATATTTTTCATCTGTCAGTTTTTAATTATTATTGGTTTTCTTGTATTACTTACTGCTTTTTATCAACCTTTCCTGAATCTATACCTTAATACTGCAAATTTTCTTGTTTTGTTTTCCCTCACGATTTATAAAAGCTTTTTGAAAGGAGCAAAATTATTGGTAACATCCTAACAAGAAGAACTCAGAGTCAAGTTTAGTAAGTCACCATTATAGTCATTTCAAATCAGGATGAAACACTTTTTTGGCTCAAACCCTTTCAAGGAAAGAAACACTCGTCCCAGTCTTATTCAGAATGACTATATAACTTATATAAGTAGCAGTAGATAGGAACAATTAAATATCAAATTACTGTCAAAAGTAATTTTTATCTAACTACTCTTAGAGCTGGTTAATAAAGTCAATATTAAGAGACTGATTTTTTTCTTAGGGATACTTAGGTTTTGTTCGTTATTTCCCATTAAACTCCAAATTACTAAAAGCTAGTTAATATTAAGACTTTTAGCTAAGTTGACAAATCAGCCCTTAATTCTAACTTCTACTAATTTAAAATTAACTCAACTCATCTTAAGGTACTTAGCTTTTCTCAAATCAAGAATTTAGACAAGTTTTTAATTTTAGGCAATAGGGAAAAGGTATATAGATAAAAGCTAAAATACACTATATCATTAATATTAATACCGCTATATCTTAATAAATAAACTGAATAAAATTGAAACAGTTAAATTCTAAATTTTCGTCTTTTTCAAGTAATGATTTTCACCAAATATTAAATAATGAAAATTCAGAAAATCAGTAAAAATATTTTGCTTTTAAGTCTAGCTTTTAGAGCTTAGAAACAATAATCTAATAGCTATAATATCAGAATTGCTAATTACTAACTATTGACTGTTTACTTTCCGGTACATACTTAGAATTAATTCGTTCCAGCACTCTATTTTCAACAGCTTCCTTTGCTGAACGAACTGCACTAGATATAGCTGGTGCTTTAGAAGAACCATGACTAATAATACAAATTCCTCCTACTCCTAATAATAATCCCCCTCCATGTTCTACATGATCTATTCTTTGCTTCATCCTTTTTAAATTAGGTCGTAATATTGCAGTACCTATTTTCCCACTCAGACCAGGTGTCAATTCTTCCCTCATCATTTGCAGTACCGCATCACCCACTGCCTCCGCAAACTTTAATAAGACATTACCTGCAAAACCATCACAAACTATCACATCAAATTCACCAGATAAAACATCACGACCTTCTGCATTACCTATAAATTTGATTTGATTATTTTCTTGCAATATTTGGTGAGTTCGTACTGCCAAATCATTGCCTTTTGATGGCTCTTCCCCAATATTAAGTAATCCCACTTTTGGGTCCGAAGTCCTCAGAACATATTCGCTATAAATTGTCCCCATAACTGCAAACTGCTCTAAATATTTAGGGCGACAGTCCACATTTGCTCCCACATCCATAATCAAGACTGGTTTTTTCGGAATAATAGTAGGTAAAATTGCCCCAATTGCAGGGCGATCAATTCCTGGTATTCGTCCCAAACGTAGTAAAGCAGAGGCCATTGCAGCTCCTGAATGACCTGCGGAAACTACAGCATCTGCTTCTTTCTCCTTTACTAAGTTCATAGCTACATTAATAGATGCCTTGGACTTGCGCCTAATAGCAGTCAAAGGCTCTTCGTGCATTTCTACTATGTCTTCAGCAGGAACTATTTCTGGCAGAGGTTGGTTTGATTTGTGATGTATACAGGCTTTAATTTTCTGAGGGTCGCCAACTAGCAATATTTTGACACCATAAGCTTCTTGAGCTTTGAGTGCTCCCTCAACAATTTCTGATGGGGCGTGGTCCCCACCCATAGCGTCGATTGCGATTCGTGTAGGTATTATTGCCATTTATCAAAAGTTAGAGAAACCTTCAAAATTTTATCAGTTAATTGAACATTTATTGACTTTTCACTTGGGAAAAATTGGTTTATAGTAAATTGGCTTTATATTACATTAAGCTAATTCATAAAAGCAAAAAAATATTCTCCCCTAAACCATAAATTGTGTAATTTTGCAAGTTGATTTACATGACTTATATTACTTAAATTTTTTGACTTAGTAACTATCAATCTAAGAATTCATATATTAGTAGTTAGCTTTTTCTATATCTTAATGCACTAATAGATTTTTCATTAATGAGGAAGATTAGCTAATCTGCTTTGAGAGTAACTTTTAATTTTTACTGGCTCTTTCAATTTTACTTCCTCTTTCAAAGATAATAAATTAATAGCTGACAGCTAAAAGCTGACTGCTGAATGCTTACTTATCAATTTATTTGATTAGCTGCCTCTTGCAATTTTTCCACTATTTTTTGTTTTTTTTGCTCCGACTACCATATAACCTAGCTGTAAAAATTTTGATAATTTCTAAGATATCTCGCTCTAAATATTCTTCTTCTGTGGATTCAGAACAGTCATTAATAATTACAATTTCTGTGCCAAATATCTCACAAATTGTAAATATTAGTTCAGCACCGAATCTTACTAAACGGTCTTTATTAGTTAATACTAAACGCTCTACTTTTTCTGAGCAAATCATTTTGATTAACCTTACCAGTCCCCTTTTTCTGTAATTTATTCCTGAACCTAAATCTCGGATAATTTCTACTAGCCAGCCCTGATTATTACAGTATGCTTCTAATACCATAATTTGTCTATCTAAATTGGCTGTTTGCTCAGAACTGGAAATACAGGCATAACCAATGGTTTTACGTTCTCCGGCTCTAAGTCCAAGAAGAGTGGCTACATCATATCGGCAATGTCCATTCTTGGTTCTTTCTGACTGGATTTTGCCTTCACGTTCCCATCTTCTGAGGGTACTTTCTGCTACTCCTAGTAGTTCGGCAGCCTTTCCTATAGAAATTTTGCTCATTTTCCATGATTAGCATATTTGATCAGCAATTTTAGCAAATAATCAGTAAATTTTTGTAAATATTTCAGAAAATAGGAAGTAGGGGAGTAGGGGAGTAGGGAAAAATAATTGGTAGTGTGTCAAGGAAGTGTGGGAAGTTTGGGAAGTCTGGGAAGTCTGGCGAGACATCCGAACATTTGGAGGAATAATTGTACCTGTATCTTTGAGTGTGCAAGTTTCCCAGCCGTCCTAACTTTCTAGTCGCTGAAGCTGAAAAAAGTTGCACTTTTTTGGCTCCAAAAATGCGCTCAACGTTTATATATCAATGCTTTTAGATTATATTTGGCAGCCATACTTACTTATCCCACATATTACACGCTCCGTACAACCAAATAATTTATAATTTATAATTTATAGAGATAAAATTCGTTATAATGAAAAGATTTGGAAAATATTGAATTAATATATGTAGGAATTGTTCGGCTAGGGAGTTATACATCTCTGGTTAGAAATGGCAGGGATAGAAACTATTGGGCAGAATACTATAGCGATA
>NZ_JBNHEQ010000086.1:0-9858 GCF_050016015.1 Dapis hubbardiae BLCC-M172 | reverse complement strand
TCTCTGGTTAGAAATGGCAGGGATAGAAACTATTGGGCAGAATACTATAGCGATACTAAAATGATCAGCAGGTCTACCTCAATTAATTTCATCTGAATTTTCAGAATTAACATATGAAGTTTTGAGTTTTAACTATTGCGCAATAGTAATTAATATATTTTCAATTTTTAATAGAACAATTAAAGGTAGTTTCTGAATCATTACCGATAGTAGGATATATTATTCAAATTCCCTATGATGAAAAAATTGGTAAAATATTGAATTAATGTATGTGGGAATTGTTAGGCTACGGAGTCATATCTCTCTGGTTAGAAATGGCAGGGATAGAAACTATTGGGCAGAATACTATAGCGATACTAAAATGATCAGCAGGTCTACCTCAATTAATTTCATCTGAATTTTCAGAATTAACATATTAAGTTTTCAGTCTTAACTATTGCGCAACACTAATTAATAAATTTTTGATTTTCGATAGAACAATTAAATTAGCTTTTGAATCATTATGTGTAGCAATATATGTTATTCAAATTCGCTATAATAGAAAGATTTGAAAAACATTGAACTGATCTATGTGGGAATTGTTCAGCTACGGAGTTATACATCTGTGGCTAGAAATGGCAGGGATACAAACTATTGGGCAGAATACTATAGCGATACTAAAATGCTCAGCAGGTCTACCTCAATTAATTTCATCTGAATTTTCAGAATTAATCAGAATTAACATATGAAGTTTTGAGTTTTAACTATTGCGCAATAGTAATTAATATATTTTCAATTTTTAATAGAACAATTAAAGGTAGTTTCTGAATCATTACCGATAGTAGGATATATTATTCAAATTCCCTATGATGAAAAAATTGGTAAAATATTGAATTAATATAATCAGAATTAACATACTAAGTTTAGAGCTTTAACTATTGCGCAATAGTAATTAATATATTTTCAATTTTTAATAGAACAATTAAAGGTAGTTTCTGAATCATTACCGATAGTAGGATATATTATTCAAATTCCCTATGATGAAAAAATTGGTAAAATATTGAATTAATATATGTGGGAATTGTTCAGCTACGGAGTCATATCTCTCTGGTTAGAAATGGCAGGGATAGAAACTATTGGGAAAAATACTATAGCAATACTAAAATGGCAAGCAGGTCTACCCCAATTAATTTCACCTGAAAATTCAGATGAAATATTGACCTTAGAAGTAGATGAATACCTAGAAGGCTTAAAAACAAAAGGATTACTAACTGCTGATGCTCAGGGGATCTGGATACAATCAGAACTAATATCTCTACATAGTCACGAAGGCACAATTCCGATTCCCGGTGCTTCTCTAACTAAAATCGCTACATCTTTAGCTGCACTAGAAACTTGGGGACCGCAACATCAATTTGAAACCTTGATTAGTACCACAGGTCCAATTACCAATGGAATTTTGCGAGGAGATTTAGTCATTAATGGTGGTAGTGACCCTTATTTTGTCTGGGAAGAGGCGATCGCCCTGGGAAACACCATAGAAAAATTGGGCATTAATCAGGTGACTGGTAATTTGGTTATAGTAGGTAATTTTTGGATGAATGAACGGTATAACCATGTAGTAGCTGGTCAGTTCTTGCAAGAAGGTATAAATTCAGCAACTTGGTCTAGAAATGTCAGAAGTATCTATAACCGAATGCCTCCAGGAACGCCAATGCCGAAAGTAGCGATCGCTGGTTCTGTCATATCCCAAAAATCTGTATCTCAGAAAATTCCTATTATTAGACACAAGTCCTTACCCCTGGTGTATATCCTCAAAACGATGAATGCCGAAAGTAAGAATAATTTAGCTGAGAGGTTGGCGAAAAATTTGGGAGGACCAAAAGTTGTGCAACGAAAAGCTGCTTGGAGTGCTGGAGTACCTGAAGGAGAAATACAATTAATTAATGGTTCTGGGTTGGGAGTAGAAAATCAGATTTCTCCAAGAGCGGCAACTGCAATGTTAGTAGCTATTCAACAGCGTCTGCAAACTTCTGAGTGGGTTATTGCCGATCTGTTTCCGGTATCTGGTTACGATACGGGAACTTTGGCAGACCAGTCACGGAATATTCCCCAGGGAGCAGCGGTGAAGACTGGTACTTTGAATGATGTGATTGCTTTAGCGGGAGTTTTTCCAACGCGGGAACAGGGTTTGGTTTGGTTTACGATAGTTAACCGGAGTCCTTATTGGGAGGAAACACGAGCAGAGCAAGATAAATTTTTACAGGAATTAGTTAATAGGTGGGGAGTAACAATGCCACCTATAGGTATTATTCCTAAGATAAATGGTAATAGGTTAGGTTTGGGGGATAGTCAAAGAAACGATATTCTTTTAGGAAATTAATAGGAAATTAAGTTTGAGGAAAGTTTTGAGTAGAGACTGGCGAACAGATGATTATTTTTTTTCTTTCTTTTCTCTAAAATAATAAGTACAAGATAGGCAACAGGCAATGGCGAACTGCAATAGATTTTTAGGTGGTATTAATATCTTAACTTATTTGCCTGGTGCTATAGTCAATAATCACCTTTTTTTGCATAGAAAAATCTAATTTTTACTCTATCACATTTGATTTGTTATTTAAAAAAATTAAGCTATTTCACCTTTTTTGTCTTTGTAATTATCCATATATAACTGATGACAGGATAAATTTTCTTTTAATTCTTTAGCTGGAAGTGTTTCCAAGTTTGGCTGCCCAAAAATCAATGGTAAAAACATCAATATTTTCATCACAATATCAGCTATTGATGGAGTTGTTTGATTCGCAAATACCAACATACAAGAAAATTGACGGGATTGGATATTGAAATATAGAAGTTGTCTCTTCATAGGAAAAATCATCCTCTTTTATCTATCTTTTCTTCATTATGGATACTGGTTTTTGTTAGTGTCTAGCAACAATAGTTGTGAAAACGCAATTTTATTTTTACAACTATTGTTGCTAGATTTTTAGAGAAATATCTTGTAGACTATATCCATAGCAACTTTATTTCACTGTTTGCTTAAGATACTGTTTGTAAAATAATTATTAAGAGAGTATACGAGTGACTAAAATCTAAAAGCGGTAATACTTCAAGGGATTGAAAGAAGGTAGATAGAGAAGTATTCAGTACATATATTCCTAGATTTAATAGCGACAAATATTTGCCCTTGTATTTCTTCGGACCTCCATACCTATTCCCAGTTAAGTGTTCCCTATCTCCTTTTTATATTTCCTGATACATTCAATCTCTAAATGCTATTTAGCTAATTGAGTTTTCTATTATTAAAGTAAATTGTTAAAGTTATGACCTCATTATTAAAAAAGTATTGTCCTATATTGAATAATACAAAAAACTTGGAAAATCAAGAAAAATTTCTTGAATGTCTGGAGGTATAAAAAGAGTGGGATATAGATAGACTGTTACAAGATTTGAATAGTTTAAAAGAATATTTTGAAGGTAAAAAGCTTACCAATAAAGAAACTTGTTGGTTGCGTATGTTGCTTAAAGGACAAGCTACTGACTAAATATCTAATAAATTTTATCTATCTAAAAACACAGCGAAAAGTGACTTATCAAGAACTTTATATAAATATGTTAATGAACTTACTGGTAAAAAAATTGGTCATTCGTTAGCAGTTAGTAAATACCTTAAAGAAGCAGGATATAGAAGAACAATAAACTTACTTTCTATATGGGATATAGATAGAATATTAGAATATTTAGCTCTTAAGAAAGGTAAAAATCTTACCAATAAAGAAACTTGTTGGTTACATCTGTTGCTTCAAGAACTGGATACCGAAGAAATATCCAATGAACTTTATCTATCTCAAAAAACAGTGAAAAGTGATTTATCAAAAACTTTATATAAATATGTCAAAGAACTTACTGGTAAAAAAATTAATCACCCGTTAGAAGTTAGTAAACACCTTAAAGAAGCAGGATATATAGAACCCCTGAAGGGATCTATTTAAAATTAGAGATTGAGAGTAGGGGCGATTTCCTACGGAATGCTCCTAATTACGCGGAAAGCGACAGCATTCGGTTTGCGCAGCATTCCGCAGGAAACGAAATCGCCCGTACGGGAGTGGGGGAGTGGGGGAGATGGGGAGATGGGGTGTATTAGATATCTGCCACTCATCCCATCATCAAATCAATTATTACCCATTTTTTATCAATTAATTCTCCACCAGGACCTATTTTATGGAGATACGCTTAGGGCTTCTATAAAAACCAACTTAAGCTTAAGATTTAATATTCGTTTTTCTGCACCTCCAGCGGTGGTGACCACCAGACCTCATAATGGGTTTCGTATTTCTGGACATCGAACTTGAGCGATTGTGACGATTACATAATCAAACTCTGGCCTCATAATGGGTGCTGAGATTTCTAAATTCTCAAACTCAGTCAGAAATTGCTTCTGACTTCTAAAGAGCAATGCTTTTTTTGTCAAAAATAAATTAGCATTAAACCATTATTAGCACTCAAAAAAATCTTCCCCCCCATGAAACCTATCCAAATAAGTACCTGGACAGAATTAATTGTGCATTTTTGATTTCTCTGTCACAGAGCCATCGAAGGATTAACAAAAAATATTATATATAAATAACTTTGTCCACCTACTTATCAATGGAAATACCTGCATCAGTCCTGGAAGCAACCAACGCAGATACAACAACATTTGTAGAAGAGTTACGGATGTAGAAGAGTTACGGATATTAGCAGTAGTTAACTCTATGAAATGGCTTGTTTATCCTCTAGCAAAGCAGCCGAACTAGCAGGAATGTCAAGGGTATAATTTCTACTCAACTTAGAGAAATATTAAGTCTTTCCCTTGACTCAAGAATTGCAAGAATTGGAAACAGAAAATGTCAGTAGCCATAAGTAATACATCCCCATTGCTCTACTTAGGGTTTGCTTATGGAAGTCTTTTTGTTGAGGTAGGGAGTAGGTAGTAGTTACAGCGGTTTCCGCGCGTTATGAGGTACACCCATCGCGGGCAAGATGCCAGCGCTGCAATATTTTCACCACTTACTTTGTACCTCATTTCCCCGAAATATGCTGTAAGAGTCAAGAGAAATGGGAGTTAGTAAGAAGGTGGTCGAAAGAATCGCGAGAGTGAAGTTATCCTAAAATGCTAACTTTTTCAACTTTATCAACCAAAAAGCTGGTACTTTTCCCAGACATAAAATTGCTCAAAATCAATTATCAATTATCCATTATCCATTATCATTTCACCCAAGGTTGCTCCCAAGACTCTCCACCAATTTCTAAACCACATAGATCGCTACGCGCTTCCAAAATCAACTTTGAATAACCATCCCTAACTTCTCTTAACTTCAAAGTTAAATTACCCCGCATAGTATCCCGACACAAAAATATTAATCCCTGTTCTGATGGTGCCCGTAGAGGTGTACCAGAACAATTTGTAGTCCCAGTCAACTCTACCTCAAATAAATCATTTTTTGCCTGCATTTTCCATTCTCCCCAAGGCTGAATTTGCCAATATACTTCAGAGTTCCACGGTACAAACTCATAAAATTTGCCTTGGTAATGAATACCCACCATTGCCACTTCTTCCATCCACCACAATACTCCTCGCTTACCACCCCCAGCAGTTAAAGCTAAATCTGGTTCATCATAGAAACTATTGCAGTTAAGCCAAAACCACTTTTTCGGAAAAGCACCACCCCAATTTTTCTCGCTATATGCTGGTGCATTAGTAAATTTATAAGTATTGCCATTCCATTCTATCCAACCAGTGGCAAGACCATGAGCCATTAATATTTGCCATCCAGGCTCAAAAATTGGTAAAAATGATAGCCAACCAGCAGTTGACTGTTGTTGTACATCTGGGTTTCCCCAACCATAAATAGGTTCTGTCTGATATTGCCAACGACAATAATTATTATTTCCTGGATCGAAGAGAATTCCTTGATGCCAAGTTGCTGTAGCTTGATATCCTTGTTGAATTTTATCCTGAAATACTTGTGGATCTAAATAGCCAACTGGACCTTGTAAATTTGTTTCTCCCCAATGACCTAATTCTAGAACCTCCGGGGTTGCCCAAAATTTTTTCACATCTGGGAAAGTCCGACAGAGATATTCGTCATTTGGGCCAAGAATTTGAGCGCCACCACCACTATAAGGTTGACCACCGATAGGATCTTCTATAGAGTACATGAAGGCGAAAGTTTGTTTCTTTTCTGGTAGGGTGACTCGATAATACCAACCTTCAAAGAAACGGCGATCGCTACCATCCCAGTGATAGCCACTGTGGGGTGTTTGTTTTGGGTATTCTCTCACAACTCCTTAAGTAATTTTGTTTAACTTCCCTGGCGGGAATTCCCGCGCTCTCCGGTGGGGGAGCGTCGTATGGGAAAGCCAGGGCAAAGATTCGGATACCTCCACAAGCTAAAGGTTCATCAGCCGCAAGACATGCTAGGAGGATTTTGTTATTCTAACCTTCATCACAGGGGGAGGACATCACCTCTGTTAAAACAGCAGTCAGTTTTTGCTGACTGAAGAATCCCGGGTTCGTCATCGTTATCGTTATGTTGCGCTTACGCAACGTCGGGAGTATGTCAAATAAGCTAGATACTTATATAGATAAAGGGTACGCTCACATTGTTTTAGTAATATTGCGATTGTACCCAATATTTTATATTCTATCCTAAAATGTAACTTGATTATTTAGAAAGACCTACTTCTTCTGAGGAACGATTTAGCATAGATTCTTGTAGATGTTCTTCATTTTGCCGTTCTTGAGCCATTAATTCTCTGGCTTTTTCTTCCTCTATGTGGTTTGCTGTTTGTTCCACTTCTTCTGAGGAACGATTTAGCATAGATTCTTGTATATGTTCTTCATGGTGTCTATTTTTTACCATTAGTTCCCGGGCTTGTTCATCAGTATTCATTTTTTTGTTCTCCACATGATGTTTTTCTAATAACTAATCTGGCACGTCCCCTGTTCTTTTGTAACAATAACTACAGAAAAATTAACATCTTATGAAAATGGACTTGGGTTATTTCAATTATTAATTATTGCTCTGCTGATTAAATTGAAAAGCATTGACAGATAAAGATTTTAGCCTTTAATGGTCTTGAAAAAGTGCAAGATGTTAGTCCAAAAGGTTCAAAAAGTTAGCATTATAAGGCTGACTAGGAAAGAAAAATTAACAAACCATTCTTGCGACTACTTCCTCTATAGCTCCCATTCCTCCTGACTCCTGACGTAAGGATTCAGGTTCTATGGAAAAGCCTATAAATCTTGATGGATAAGTATTGACCGCATTTTGCTCCAAAGTCCTATTCTCAATTAGAGATTGCTATAAGCCTTTATTTTCCTGATTATTGAGAATAAGGTTATTAAATGGCTGAGTCAGTCGTTTTCAGAAGTCTCTCTATAACTGGGTTTGAGATACCTAAATCCTTACCTGCTGACTCCCCCTCCACCGGAGGGGTTAGGGGTGGGTTCTGACTCCTACCCTTATCACTCATACTTATTCAGCAAACCCTAATTATCAGTACCTCCAGTAATAGGGAAGCTTGAGACCTTATTTCTTGGTCAATCAGAAAGTCAAAATTTATCCACTCATTATGTAGAAGTATATTTTTTGAGGAACTTTATTATCTAGTAATACCATTTTGAAAAAAGAATTTTACAAATAATTAGGAGAGTTAAAATATCTGGTAGTGCGTCAAGGAAGTGTGGGAAGTGTGGGAAGTGTGGGAAGTGTGGGGAAGTAGGAGAAATAATTGTACCTGTATCTTTTTGGGAAGTGTCTGCCTTTCGTGCTAACTTTTTAGTCTCAAAGGCTAAAAAATTTGCACTTTTTTTCGCGACCATGTGGGCGCTCAACCTTTATATATCAGTGCTTTTAGATTAGATTGACCAGCCCTACGCGACTTATCCCACACTTTACTGATGCACAACCAAATATCTTACATCAGATGCTCCTCTGACTAAAAAGAGATATTCAAGCTAAGAAATCATACTTAATATATTTATTCTGACTCCTGACTCCTGACTTCTGACTCCTAAGCAGTTATCTAAATATTTGTAGCAAACATTTATCATGCTTGGTATAAGACAGTTTAAATACATTATTGAGGAATAATTTCTGTTACTACATTGTTCTGACCACCCTGAATAATAACTGTCTCATTTTTGAGCTGTCCCACTGCTTTTGGACCTCTAACATTAAATGGAGGATCGACTTGACGATAAAATACATTACCTTCTGCTTCAAAAGTTTGATTTTCCAAATACCAAGTTAGGCGATCGCTATTTAATTGAGCTTGATTTTCTTGTGCAACACCAATAACATTTCCTGATAAAACAAAAGTATTATTCTGAAAATTTCCTTGACCTTTATTTGCTTGTAAAACTACTTTTTCTCCTTGTTCTAATACTGTTATATATCCTGGTGAATCAATCAAATCTTGTGGCATATTCCAAATCATCAAATCACTACTTATTTGTAATTTTGGATTAGTTCGGAGTAGTTGTACATTTTTCTTTAGAGTAGCTATTTGACTTTCTAAATTAAATTCTGATTCGTCACCATAAGCTATACCAATAACTTTGTTATCTTTTAATTCTTCTATTTTGATTGGTTGATTAGCAATCAATTTTTTTTGATCTATCTGCCAAAATAATTGGTCTGTTTGTATTTTCATTACAGGTTCTTGGAACATAGCTACTACTTGACCATAGAACTCTATCCTTTTTTCCAGACTAATAACTTTTGCCGTTTGAGCTGATGCTTGTATTTGTTCATTACTACCTGTTATATTGTTGCGAACAATAATGATTCCTGGTTCAGTTAACCATTCTAATTGTTGTCCTCTGATAGTTATTTTATTTTGAATGTCATATACTTCTATTTCTTGTATCAGTAAAATTTTATTTCCATCTTGATATACTTCTCCTTGTAATGCAGTAATTTTATAAGCTAATTTTCCATCTCGAAATAATTCACCTTCAGGTTTAGTTACCCTAACTAATTCTTTATCTCTTACATACGAAGCTTGTTTAGATTTTACCCTCCACAACATTTCACCTGCTTCAGATGCTTCTTCAAGAGTAACGTCATTTAAGGTTAAATCACTTTCTGGTGTTTGATTAGGAATAGGTTGTTCTGAGATATTTTCTGGAGTTTTATTTTGTTGATTACAAGCTGTTATTTCTAGAAGTAAAGTTACTAATATTAATAAAGGGATTGATGATTTTTTTGCATGGGAAAAAGAATTATTTTGTTTTATCATAAAAAGTCTATTATGTTCATATCGTTGTTCTCAATCTAATTATTACATAAGTCTTCAATAAGGAAGAGGCAATAAGAAATAGGAAACAAACAGGAGATAAAAGTATTAAAAACGTAAAAAAAATTCATTTTAATTTTTGCCAGAGGTATAATAGCAGCTTGAAAAAAGAATGCTACAAAAAGGTAGCTCTCAGTCAGATATGCTTAAAAATAGCTACTCCAATTCATTTTAGATATTTATATCTATTGTTTTTACATTTTTTTAAATATTTTTTCCTTCTTCCTTCTTGCTTCTACTATTTGTAAAAAAGACTTATTAAATTGGTATTATCAGTACCTCTACTGAATAAGGAAGCTTGAAATACATAATCTTCTTTTTTTTATCCTCTTAAAAGAGGAGGCGTAATACCATTTCTCAAAAACTTTATCTATTTCAGAGTAGGGGAGTGTAGGGACGTTGCACAGGCAAAAATGCGTTTTCCGTTCCGGAATGCTCCGCAAACATGTCGCACAGCGTTAGCGGAGCTTTGCGTTAGCAAAACGTCCGTACGGGAGAAGTAAAAATAAGGATAATCAAAGATTAAATTGTCTC
>NZ_JBNHEQ010000085.1:53661-58642 GCF_050016015.1 Dapis hubbardiae BLCC-M172 | reverse complement strand
AGGCTTTAAACCACAATTATTTAATTAACAATTAATAATTAATAATTCGGTAAAACACTACTTATAAAACAGAAAAAAAAATTATTATTGTAATCCTATGTAGGTTTAAATAAATGAATGGTAATTATTGCTACATGAATCATAAATAAGAATTGTTCATCCAGGTTTGATTAAATGATACTTAAATTATCAGTAAATTCTGGGAATAATTTATTGTTTTCTCTTAATTTAAAGATGCTAATTTTTTTCCTACCACTGTATTATAATTAGGTAGGAACTCAGTACAAATGCGAGTGCAAGTGACCTAATTTTCCTGATACACTTGATCCAGATCCTTGACGTTATTCCATCTTACTTACTCTTTCATTAAATTGTCAAGGGGACGGGATGAATTTTTTTAAAGATAAGGGATTAAAAAAATAGGTTATTGAGATTTCAACAACCTATTACCCACACGAAACTATAAACTCAGTTTCTTTGCGTAAGTCCTATGGATATTAGATAATAGTAAAATCATCATTTACATCCAGAGCAACAACCCCACTAATATCTAATTCTGCTAGAATTTGAGAATCATCACCAACTGTATTATCCCCAGTAGCATCATAAATTAGATAAGTTTTACCTTCTACTTCATACGCAAATAAACCAGGGGTTCCGGAAATTAAAACATTTTCAGAAATATCGGTAGTTTGTACGTTAGTGGCAATGTTCTCTAAATTAGAAAGCATTGTACTAGAGAAGGCGATAGTATCTCCACCAACTACACCTAAATCATCAAAACCAGTAATGCGGTCAAACAAACCAGCACTAATAGCAGTACCAATAGATGCAGCATCAGCAGCATTAAAGTTTGCTCCACCACCATCATTAGCAGTGGTGTAAACAAAGGTATTGTCGCCACTATCATCAGACAGGGTATCTACTCCGAGACCGCCGACAAAAGTATCATTACCATCACCACCATCTATGGAGTCGTTACCTTCACCACCCACTAAGCTGTCATTATCATCATCTCCAGTTAAGGTGTCGTTACCTCCTAAACCTTCGAGAGTATCGTCCCCTCCAGTACCATCAAAATTATCATTAAACTCACCACCAACTAGGTTGTCAGCACCATCCGTAACATCTAGAATATTGACAGTAAAAGTGGCAGTAGCTTGATCGATACCATCAGTAACAGTGTATTCAACCACCTCAGTTCCAATTCCTAACTGTTCAAATGAACGGAATTGAATCTGAGTATCCTGGTTATTTGAAGTGCCCAAAGAAGGAGGCTCATTATCCTGAGTAGTTGTAATTAAAAGGGCATCTGGTCCATCAACATCACTGTCATTTGCCAAAATATCTATTATAACGCTATTGTCTAAACTGATAAATACTGGTCCATCATCAACAGCAATGGGTGGGTCATTGACAGGAGTAACATCAATACTAATAACTTGAGTAGCGGAATTATTTTCATCATTGCCATCATCAACGATATAACTGAAAGTTCCGGCATTTCCGTTAGCATTCTCAACAGGATTAAATATTAATGATGTTAGTTGATCTGTTGTTAACTGTTGACCAATAGTTACGGCAGAATTATCTGATAATTCTACTTGTCCTATTTCTGCATCAGGAATACTGTCAACAGTAATAGTCAACTCATCCCCATCAGGGTCAGTTGGTGCTGAAATATCTAAAGTCTCAGTGGTATCTTCCTCCAAAGTGACAGTCTTATCAGCTTCTACTTCAGGGGTTCGGTTCCCTTCAATGATATCGATATTTAACAAGCCATTGGTAGTTCCCCCGTCTTGGTCTGTTACTAGGAAATTAAAGCTATCAGTGCCAAGACTGCCAGTAGTAGTTGCATAAGTAATTTCCCCATTATCAAGATTTTCCTGAGTGAATGTGCTGCCTACTGCTAAAGTTTCCTCTCCCTGTTGGAGTTCCCCTAAAGTCGGCAGTTCAGTCAGAGTATATTGTAGGGAAGCAGGGTTAGCGGTTTCCACATCAGGGTCAATAAATTGGAGATTTTCTGTAGCAATAACTTGAGTTTCACCAAGAGTAACATTTAGGTCGGTTGTTGTACCAACAGGAGGATCATTGACTCGAATATTAAAGGTGTCTGTAACTTGACCGCCATCAATATCGATAACTTGGAAACTAAATGAGTCATCGTTTGTATTATCACCTGTATGTTCGTAGATAACTAACCCACTATTGATATCTTCCTGGGTGAAAGTATTTGTGGGGTTCTCTGACTGTTGCAATATTCCTGCTGTTACTTCAGTGGTGACTGTGTAGGTAAAGGTATTTGTACCGTTATCTGCATCAGTTGTCTGCAATAAATTCTGATTTATAGTTCCTGTTTCCCCTACGTTGATGACCAGTTCGTTATTATTGGTAACTTCAGGAATGTCATTTACTAAGATATTAGCAGTGCCAACCCCTTCACTAAAAGCATTTGTTCCACCTATAGTTGAGATGTCTGTTAGTTGAGTTGTATTACTGCTACCATCGGTAGTATCCCAACCACGGAATTCGATAGTAGCATTACCAAGGAAGTCTGTGTTAGGAATAAAACGTAGGCGGTCTGCGTCTGTAGCTGTTAATAAAGTGGTACTACTATTACTAACGTCTACCCAGTTTTCGCCCTCATCAACGGAATATTGCCAGAGACCGTTACTATTATCAATTTGAGTAATAGCTATTCCGCTACTACCTCCTCCATCAGCATCGGTAACTGCACCAGCGATAATATCGGCAATGGGAGTACCAGTATTATTAATCTCATTTTCATTGATAGTAGTTAGGGCGATATCTTCTGAGTCTGTTAGCAGTGGTGCATCGTTTAATGCTTCTACTTCCACAGATATAGTATCTGTTTGAGTAGCAGTATCATTATTTGCTGTTTCGGTTGCTGTTGCTGCAACTGTTAAGTCAAAACTAAATATTGTTCCTGTCTCTCGGTCTCTAGGAGGCGAGATGGTTAAGTTGGCTAATTCGTCTGGTGTTAATACCCAACTGCCATTACCTTGATCCGTTCCTGCTGAAAGAGTTGCTCCATCTGGTACGCCGGAAATAGTAATAGATAGAGTTTCGGAACCGCTTGTATCAACTAAGCTAGAAGTTATACCCAGAGGTAGATCGTCTTGGTCTGTACCCGATACAGTGGGTGTGGATATTTCTAAGTTGGGAGTATCAGCAACGGGAGTAACATTAATGGTAACTGTTGCTGTATCTGTTAACCCTGTGCTGTCGGCGATGGTATAAGTGAAACTTTCTGAACCACTGAAATTCTTATTGGGGGTATAAATGAAACTGTCTGCTGTTTCTTCTAAAGTGCCATTTTGGATATTATCAGCAGCAAATTCAGTAATTGTAATTTCGTCGCCATCAGCTTCTGTGTCATTTGCCAATAACTCAGATTTATCAATGGTAATATCTGTATCTTCGTTAGTTTCAAATTCATCGTCGTTTGCTTCTGGATCGGCGTTGCCAATTTCAATATTAATATTCAATAACCCACTGGTCGTACCGCCGTCTTGGTCTGCAACAACATAACTAAATGTATCTGTACCAACTTCTTCTCCTTGATAAGTGAGACTACCTTCGTTGATATTTTTCTGAGTGAAAGTATCTGCTACTTCTAAGGTGGTGTTGTCTAGTTTAATGTCCCCACTGGTTGGAAGTTCAGTAAGTTGATAAATTAGAGTTTCTGCACCAGCTTCAGTATCAGGATCTTCTGCTAGGAGATTTGCGTTTGTAATTTCTACCTGCACTTGTTCGTCAACAGTTAAATTATTGCTAGTAACTGTTGGTGGTACATTAACTCTAATTTCAAATGTGTCTGTGGTTTTTCCCCCTACCTGATCTGAGACACTGAAACTAAAGGAATCATTTTCAGTATCATTAGTATCGTGTTCGTAGGTAAGTAACCCTTGCTCGATATCCTCCTGAGTAAAACTGGTGAAACTTCCTCCATCAATGAGTAAATTACCACGACTAGGTAATTCTGAAACTGTATAAATTAAAGTAGTGTTACTGTCATCAGTTGTTTCTAGGAGACTATTATCTATTATTCCTGTCTCTTCTGTATTTACTACTAATTCATTATTTGTTGCCACCAATGGTAAGTCATTGATACTTATATCAATTACAGCAGTATCAGTTTGAGCATCCCCCTCTCCTGTATTACCTTGGTCATTTACGGAGATACTGATAGAATCACTACCTGAGTTATTGCCAGTATAAGTGAGGGTGCTAATAGCTTGGTTAATATTATCTAAATTCCCTGTAAATACTATTTCAGCATCTGCTTGACCATCACCAGTTGTAAAGGTGAGACCAGAAGTAGAGTTAAGGGTGAGGTTACTGTCAATAGTTTGGGAATTTGTGGTTTCTAGACTAACTTCTAAGTCTCCATCACCTGCATCAGGATCTGTTACCTGAATACCAACAATATCTAATTGTTCGCCTTCATTAACCAGTTGTTGGTCGTTAGGAATTGTAATTTCTGGCGGATCGTTAACATTGATCAAGCTGATCGTAAAGGACTTAGTAAAGGTTTCTGAAGCATTGTCAAAAGTTCTGACTTCGATCTCATAAGTTTCTTGTTCCTCAAAGTCTAGGTCTGCTCCCTCTGCTACAACTAACTGATCCTCATTGATAGCAAACCGTCCATCAGCATTATCAGTTAATCTGTATACATGACTATCATCCTCATCTGGGTCTTCTGTGGTAAATGTACCAACAAGTGTACCTGCTTCACTGTTTTCTTCCACACTGTCGTTATCTAACAGAATGTCAGTGGGAGGTTCATTCAGAGAGGGTGGTGTGACATCCTCTGGATCGGGGGTAACAGGTGGTTCTGTAGTTACTGGTGGGTCTGTTACTGGTGGTTCTGTTACTGGTGGGTCTGTCACTGGTGGGTCTGTCACTGGTGGGTCTGTCACTGGTGGGTCTGTCACTGGTGGGTCTGTCACTGGTGGGT
>NZ_JBNHEQ010000085.1:52154-53561 GCF_050016015.1 Dapis hubbardiae BLCC-M172 | reverse complement strand
GTGGGTCTGTCACTGGTGGGTCTGTCACTGGTGGGTCTGTCACTGGTGGGTCTGTTACTGGTGGGTCTGTGTTAACTGGTTGTGGGAAGAAATTATTAGGGTTGAGAGTGGTACTATCAACTCCGATTAAAATTGCTAACGTATCACCATTAGCATTCCGAATAACAGTGTCACTACCCTCATTAGATATTTCTAAGTCCTCAAACCTCAGATCGCCTGCAAAACTAATCAGGTCTTCAGCAGTATTAAAGTCAGTAATAGTATATAAATTATCAGACTCCCCAAAATCTGCAATTACAAAACTATCTTCACCCTCACCCCCAGTCAGAGTATCGTTACCGCGACCGCCGATCAATAGATCGTCACCCTGACCTCCATCAAGAGAATCATTTCCTCTACCCCCTGAGAGGAAATCATTTCCTTCCCCACCATCAAAGGTATCGTTTCCTCGTTCGCCATTGAGAGTATCGCTACCTTCACCTCCTAATAACAAATCATCATCTTTACCTCCAGATAAAGAATCATCTCCCGTACCACCATCAAGAGTATCATTACCTTGATTTCCCGATAGAGAATCATTATCTTCATCTCCTGAAATACTATCAGCATCTTGACCACCACTGATGAGGTCTAAACCTAAACCTCCAGAGATTAGATCGACGCCACTCCCACCCAAAAGGGTGTCATTCCCAGCATCACCGAATACAGTATCATCACCTCTATCTCCTGAAACAAAGTCGTTGTCTTCTCCTCCTGCTACATTATCATTTTCTTTACCACCATAAATAATGTCCCTACCTTCTCCCCCTCGAACTGTATCTGATCCGCGATCGCCAAATACTGTATCATTTCCAGCATCACCTAAAACAGAGTCAGCATCTCTGCCACCTCGGAGACAGTCATCTCCTGCACCACCACTAATAGTATCATTACCCCGGTTGCCGTTAATTTGGTCATTACCGTCTTGGCCAAGTAGAGAATCACTTTCATCTTGGCCAAATACAGTATCATTTCCACTAAGTGCGGAAAAGGTGTCGCTGAAGGCACTCCCAAATACTAGATCGTCTCCATCTGTTCCTACTGCTTCTCCCCCAGGTAGTAAAATACCTCCTCCCGGTGCTGTGGGTGTAGGAGTTGCTGGTGGCACTGTTGTAACTGGTGGCACTGTTGTGACTGGTGGCACTGTTGTAACTGGTGGCACTGTTGTAACTGGTGGCACTGTTATAACTGGTGGCACTGTTGTAACTGGTGGTTCTGTTGTAACTGGTGGTTCTGTTGTGACTGGTGGTTCTACTATGTCTATTAGTATAAAGTCATCATCATCATTAAAGAAACCGAACCTACCACCTAATTCAATTATCGGCCTACCATCAGAAGTTGTAGGTGGTGGCGTTGGTTCTGGCGTTG
>NZ_JBNHEQ010000085.1:49582-52054 GCF_050016015.1 Dapis hubbardiae BLCC-M172 | reverse complement strand
GTTCTGGCGTTGGTTCTGGTGTTGGTTCTGGTGTTGGTTCTGGCGTTGGTTCTGGTGTTGGTTCTGGCGTTGGTTCTGGTGTTGGTTCTGGTGTTGGTTCTGGCGTTGGTTCTGGCGTTGGTTCTGGTGTTGGTTCCGGTGTAGGAATTGGTTGTAATGGTACAAAGTTACCATCATCATCAAGGAAACCTCGTATGAGAAAACCATTTATTATCCTTGTAACTATCCCAAGATTTATCGGTGTTCCTGCTGCTCCCATTTTTATACCTCTTAATTAATAGATAAGAATTTTCTTAGTATGAGACAATCTCAATATCTTTTTGTTGATTTAGTTGTATGATATGGTAATATTGTTGACCATAAAATTTGTCTTTTTACAGATTCTTGATAATTTTTATAGTTTCCAAGTTGCTGCAATTCATATAATATTCATTCTGATTTAACATTTTTCATCGTAAATGGAGTATCAACTATTAAATTAATGACGGAATAACACAGGAAATTGTTTCATTCTACTTATTTCCGCTTTAGTCCGTGCTGCAAATTTAACTTTTGACTTCTGACTTCTAACTTCTGACTTCAGCTATAATATCACCTCCTCTAGTTAAATAAATTTAAAATCTGAAGAATCAATAGTAGTATTAATAGCATCAGGAAAAACCGGAATATTATTAAGAACTGCTAAATCAAAAGCAGGATTAGCATCATCCTCAAGATTAGGGTCATATCCTAAAACAACTTTGCCATTTAAACTATTATTTACATAAATAAAGAATGCTGGACTTGTCCCAGAACCATTTTGATTGTTCAAAATAGAATTCACTTGCTGCACATTGTCAAATCTATTCTCAAAAATAATCAGTTCTTGTTCGCTAATATCTTGACCTTGTGAACCTAAATTATCCAGAGAAATTATCACACTAGAAAATTCTGTAGCAGTTCCAGGAGGATTAGTTAAATTACCAAAATTACTTGATCTAAACAAGAATACATCTACATTACTACCATTAAAATCAGTAATCACATCTACTCCTTCGTTGGGAACTTCAAAAAAGAAAGCATCATCTCCTTCATTACCAGTTAATCTGTCGGCACCAAATCCACCATTTAATATATCATCTCCTACATCTCCATTGATCGAATCGTTACCTTCATCACCACGAACAAAATCATTACCTTCATCACCATTGAGAGTGTCAACTCCTGCACCACCACCAATAGAGTCATCACCGCTACCACCAATTACCCTATCGTTACCTAGCCCACCAAATAAGCTATCGCTGCCAGTTTGGCCTAGAATACGGTCATCATCAGCACCCCCATCAATAGTATCGTTACCGGAATCACCATTGAGAGTATCATTTCCTGTATTACCCAATAGGGAGTCGTTGTCATCTTGACCAGATAGGGAATCATTACCTGTACCTCCGTCAAGGGTATCGTTACCGAGTCCACCTGCAAGAGTATCTTGTTGTCCTGCTCCTAATAATAGATCGCTGCCGTCTTCTCCTAACAAAGAGTCATTATCAGCACCACCGTCAAGAGTATCGTTACCTACTCCTCCGAATAATGTATCAGTTTGTTCTGCTCCAAACAAAGAGTCGTTACCAGCTTCACCTAATAAGGAATCTGCTCCTGACCCTCCATCTAAAACATCATTTCCAGCACGACCACTTAGAGTATCGTTGCCTGCATTTCCTATTAGGTAATCACTTTGTTGAGTACCATTGATGTTATTATTACCATCCCCTCCTTCATTCACATTATCCACAACTGTAATGCTAAAAGATGTACTGGGAATAGTTCCACCATCACCATCAGAAACGGAAAAGGAAAAAGGAAAATTACCTGCTGTATTACCTGGGGTATATAGAATTAAGTTGTTATTAATATCAGCTTGAGAGAAAGTATCACCCTGATTAAGAGTTTCATCAACTAACCTAAGATTACCTTGTGTTGGTATTCTAAGAATGTTGTAGGTAATTTCTTCTGTGGTGTTGTCGGTGTCTGTAACTAAAAGATTGGTATTGAATATATTTTGTCTACGTCCATTTTTGACGGCAATAATACCTCGGTTGTTTACTAACTCTGGTGGATCGTTGACTTTGATATTGACTTGGGCAGTATCAGAATTACCATTGCCGTCACTAATACTATAGCTGAAACTGTCATCTCCTAAAAATCCTGCATTGGGAGTATATATATAAGTTGTACTATTTTCTTCTACTAATGAGCCATTTTGCGGTCTACCGATAGCAGAAATACTCAGAGGATCTCCTTCTGGATCGGAGTCGTTTTCTAGTAATTCTTCAGCAGTAATAGTTAATGGTTGATCTTGATTAGTTGTGAAGTTATCATCCTCTGCTTCTGGTGGTGAGTCTGGGTCTACCGGGTCTACTGGGTCTACTGGGTCTACTGGGTCTACCGGGTCTACCGGGTCTACCGGGTCTACCGGATCTACCGGGTCTACCG
>NZ_JBNHEQ010000085.1:41399-49482 GCF_050016015.1 Dapis hubbardiae BLCC-M172 | reverse complement strand
GGTCTACCGGGTCTACCGGGTCTACCGGATCTACCGGGTCTACCGGGTCTACCGGGTCTACCGGGTCTACCGGGTCTACTGGTGGCGGAAACCCACCACCACCAGTAAAGCTACCAGAATCAATAGTGCTGCTATCAACTCCTACTAATACTGCTAAGACATCACCGTTAGTACCACCTACACTAATAATTGTATTATCGGGGTTGTCTTCTGATGCAAAAATACTTAGTTGTTCAAAACTTAAACCATTACTCAGACCAATTAAATCTTCATTGCTAAAGTCATTGATAAAGTCTGCACTACTAACTCCTGGACCTCCTGAGTTGGGTGCAAGATTAAAGGTATCTTGCCCAAGACCACCTGTAATCGTATCTGCACCAATATCTCCTGAGAGAAAGTCTGCACCGACTCCTCCTTCTAGGGAGTCTGCATCTCTTCCGCCAAAAAGTACATCATCTCCTGCGTTTCCTTCTAGAATATCTCTACCTGTTTCTCCAAACAAGGTATCTCCACCATCATTTCCTAATAAGCGATCGTCACCTGCACCGCCAACTATTGTATCATTGCCAATATTACCAGCAGCTACATCATTGCCCCGATCGCCAAATAATAGGTCATCTTCTCCACCACCCACAATACTGTCATTCTGCTTACCTCCAAAAATAGTATCATCACCTTCACTTCCTAATATAGTATCACTGTCGCGATCGCCAAATAATATATCGCTACCACTATTTCCTAGGAGAGTATCTAAATCTTTACCTCCCCGCAAACAATCATCTCCCAGACCTCCGTCGAGAAAATCATCTCCGGCATTTCCGTTCATTTGGTCTTGACCTTCATCCCCTAGGAGAGCATCATTTTCATCTAGTCCAAAAACTGTATCATCTCCAGACAATGCTAAAATTGTGTCTGATATTTGACTTCCAAGTATGGAGTCGCTGAGAGTAGTTCCCTCTCCTAAACCTTCAATAAAAATTGGTGGTGGTAGTTCGACTTGTCGTTTAGTTCTTTCTGTCATCTTGATTTTTCCTCATAATTATTATTTTTTTGTTAGGGAGTAGGGAATAGTCTAATTAATATTCCTTTTTCCTTTTTTTAGAAAGGTAAGGGAATAAAAAGTTTTTCCCTGTTCCCTATTTAGAAAGGGGATAAAAAGTTTTTACTTAATTCCCTATCCCCTACTCCCTACTCCCTTTGTTGTTTACAGCGGTTTTCATTTGGGTAGACCACAGTAGGGGCGTTTGCGTAGCATGACCTTAGGAAATGGCCATTAGCTACGCACAACTTTCCTATCGGAATGCTCCGCAAACGTTTTATATGTCGCGTAGCGAAACGCCCCTACAGGATTTTTGCTTGTGAAGATGTGGTTCATCAATTTGAAAAGCGCTGTAACTCTTTGTGTCATCTTGATTTTTCCTCATAACATAATTATTTTTTGAGAAAGGTAAGGGAATAAAAATTTTTACTTAATTCCCTACTCCCTACTCCCTACTCCCTATTCCCTAATTCTTATATAAAGTCAAAATCATCAGCCTCAATAATAGTTGATATTTGGTCTGCGTCAGGTTCAATAGATTCGAGGATACCCAACTCAAAAGCAGGCAAACTATCATCAGCCAAACTTGTGTCATAACCAAGCACATATTTGTTAAGTTTACCATTCAAGTAAACAAAGAAAGCCGGGCGATCGCTCGATCCATTTTGTACATTTAAAGCAGCATTGACTGCTTGTACATTATCAAACTTACCTTCAAAAATAATCAATTCTGCATCAGCGATACTCAGACCTTCAGAACCAACATTTTCGTTTTGGAGAATCACACTAGAAAAACCATCGTTAGTTAAACCACCAAAGTTAGCAGATGTAAATAGGAATGTATCATCACCTTTACTGTCAAAATCAACGATTCTATCAACGCCTTGGTCAGCCACTTCATAGAAGAAGAAGTCGTTACCGGCACCACCTGTGATTCTGTCAGAACCAGATCCTCCAGCCATAGTATCATTACCCACACTACCGTCAATCTGATCGTTGTTATCACCACCTTGGATAGAATCATCTCCTATGTCACCAAGAATAGCATCTTGACCTGAACCACCATCTATAGTATCGTTCCCATCATCACCAACCAGAGAGTCATCACCTGTATCTCCGAATATTGAGTCGTTTTCTGAACCCCCTAAAACGGTGTCCGCTCCAGCGCCACTATTAATAGTATCGTTATCAGCACCACCATCTATTAGATCGCTACCTTCTCCTCCAGTTACAGAGTCGTTATCAACTCCACTGCGAATAGTATCATTACCTGCATTGCCAGCTATAGTGTCTTCCCCATCTGCTCCCAGAATAGAGTCGTTACCTTCTCCTCCAACGATACTATCACCACCATCTCCTCCTAATAAGTTATCATTACCTGCCTCCCCAAAGAGACTATCATTTCCTGTATCCCCAGAAATGCTATCATTACCGTCACCACCAAACACGCTGTCGCTACCATCTCCCCCTAGGAGAGTATCTTGTTGAGATCCACCAGATAGACAATCATCACCAGCGTTACCAAAAATAGAGTCATTTCCTTCATCACCACTAATATAGTCACTGCCACTCAGACCATCAATGCTATCATCTCCTGCCAAACCCAAAATATTATTACTGAGGGCAGTACCAGTGAAGTTATCAGCTTCATTAGTTAATGTTTTAGTATCATCTGTAATACCGATGCTAAATGAAGTTAGAGGAACTTGACCACCAGAAGTATCGGCAACGGTATAACTGAAAGAGTCGTTACCTGCTGTATCATCTGGGGTAAATTGTAGTAAGTTATCGTTAATATCTTGTTGGGTGAAAGTGTCTCCCTCTCGTAACCGGGGGCTACTTCCTATTCTTAGTTCACCTAAATCTGGAGCATCTGCAATTGTGTAAATTAACTCACCAGGACTATTATCAGCATCTGACGCTTGTAAATTATTCTGATTAATGAACCGTATACCCGAACTTTTTTCTACTACTATACCAGTATTGTTAACTAGCTCTGGTGGTTGGTTAACTGTAATCGTAACATTAGCACTATCGCTTCCTCCATCACCATCGCTAATAGTGTAGCTGAAACTATCAGTACCAATAAAATCAGTATCGGGGGTGTATTCAAATATTCCATTGCTTTTCACCACTAACTCTCCATTGGAAACTGAAGAAAAATCAGTTACTGTCAGTGGTTGGCCTTCAGGATCGGAATCGTTTTCTAAGACATCGAACTCTACAGATGTATCTTGGCTAGTTGTTACCTCATCATCTTGCGCATTAGGTGGAAGGTTGGGAATAGGCGGTGGTGTTGGGTCTACCGGGTCTACCGGGTCTACCGGATCTACCGGATCTACTGGGTCTACCGGGTCTACCGGGTCTACCGGGTCTACCGGATCTACTGGATCTACCGGGTCTACTGGGTCTACCGGGTCTACCGGGTCTACCGGGTCTACTGGGTCTACCGGGTCTACCGGGTCTACCGGATCTACCGGATCTACCGGATCTACTGGTGGTGGAAACCCACCAGCACCAATAAAATTACCAGAATTAATAGTATTACTGTCAACTCCGACTAAGATAGCTAAGAATGGACCATCAGAACCATTTTGAATGATGGTATCACGACCTCCTGAAGTAGGACTTTGGAAAATAACTAAATCGTTAAAACCAAGACCACCTCCTAGACGAATTAGGTCTGTATTACCATTAAAGTCAGCAATAACATCTGCCTCAAAAATTTCTATGCCACCGTTTTCAGGACTAATAAAAAATGTATCGTTACCCTCACCACCAATAAGAGTATCTGTGCCTAAACCTCCTGCTAAAGAGTCGTTACCAAAATCTCCTTGAACTTGGTCGTTACCATCCCCACCATCTATGGTGTCGTTATCTTCGTTGCCACTCAGCAGGTCTGCTCCTGAACCTCCAAATATTGAATCGTTGCCAGAATTTCCTTCAACTATATCATTGCCTTCATCACCAAAGATGGTATCATTCCCGGCATCTCCAAATACGCGGTCAACACCAAGACCACCGCTAACAAAGTCGTCTCCAACGCCACCACTAACAAAGTCGTTCCCTGGGCCACCAAGAACATTATCGTTACCATCTCCACCTAAGACAGCATCATCACCTCTGTCACCAGATACAAAGTCATCTCCTGCATCACCAGAAACACTATCATTACCTTTACCCCCAAATATATTATCTCTCCCATCTCCTCCATTTACAGTATCATTACCGCGATCGCCATATAAGATATCATTGCCATCTTCTCCTAAAACAAAATCATCATCTTTCCCACCACGGGCGTTATCGTTACCTTGATTTCCTGTTACTGTATCATTGCCTCGACCTCCATTGAGAGTATCGTTATCTGCGTCTCCTCTAATTTCATCATTGGCAGCTTCACCGAGAATAGTGTCATCTCCCCCTGCTCCAAATATCACATCTACTTGGTCACTACCAATTAAAAATTCATTATTAGGACTACCTTGGAATACTCCCTCTACTCTGATGGGCGCTCCTTCATTGAAAACCCTAATGTTAACTGTAGCTAGGGAACTTGTTGTGCCATTACTTGTCTCGTAACTAAAGCTATCTGTTCCTATAAAGAAGTCTCTGGGGGTATAAGTAAAAGTACCTGTGCCATTTTCAACTAACGAGCCATTTTTCGGCAAGCTAAAGTTACGGACGAATATTTCATTTCCTGTAGGATCGATGTCGTTCTCAAGCACATTGAAACTAACGGCTTGAGCTTGATTTGTGGTTACGTCATCATCTACAGCTATTGGTGGTGGTGGTGGCAATGGCGAATCGGTTGGTGTTGGTTCTGATGGAGATGGTGTTGGCAATTCCACAAACTCGCCATTAATAATCAAACCAATGAGTCTGCCATTATCATCTCTAACTTGGATAACTTCTGTTGGTGGTGGGGTTGGTGCTGGTGTGGGTGTTGGTTCTGGTGTTGGTTCCGGTTCTGGTTCCGGTGTTGGTTCCGGTTCTGGTTCTGGTGTTGGTTCCGGTTCTGGTTCCGGTGTTGGTTCCGGTGTTGGTTCCGGTGTTGGTTCCGGTGTTGGTGCTGGTGTTGGTTCTGGTGTTGGTTCTGGTAGTGGTTGTAATGCTACAAAGTCACCATCATCGTTAATGAAACCTCGTACAAGAACCCCATTTATTTCTCTTGTAACGATTACAACATTTGTACTTACTGCTGATGTGCCCATTCTTGATTCTCCCTGTAAAAATTATCTTTAAATTTGTTTGCGTTCTTTATTGACAAATAGTTATTTTTATAGTATTTAAAACATTAATTTTTCATTAGTCCTAAATTTGACCAAAAATTACAATAAGTATTTATTCTGAATTGTCTAACTAACCAGGATAAGACGCAGAACTGTAGACCAAAGGTAAAAGTGGTCCTGTTTGTTCCTGTCCATTAACAGCAAAATCGCTGTGACAAAGGTAAATCCGATGTTCATTTGACCCATTAACTGAACTAGAGTGGGAATAAGTTACACGACTTAACAAATCTAACAAAATTCGTCGCAATCTTTCCCGATCGGATTTTTGAGTATCTTCAATAGTCCAACAATTTCCTAACTGGCCCTGCAAGAATAATGGCGCTCCATAAAGAGTGGCAGTACCTCCACTTAACCAGAGAGGAGAACCAACATCTAACCAAAACTGCCATCTATGACATTTGCGACTAGCTCGGTATTGAAAAATTGTCGCCAAAGTAACTGCCGGAGGTGAATGACCTATTGAACGGACTGGGTATGGGTTCGCACTGACAACACCTCTGCGTAAAAACTGGATAAATTTCTCAACTGTACTGGAGGATAAACCTTCTTCCACTAGGTCATCAGTTATACCTTCTGTTACCTGAAGTTGGGAGTTTTGTTGTAGTCTGCGCTCTACTTCCCAATAGTGGGTTGCTGTTTCCATCAACTCTCGTAGCGCTGATAATTCAGCAAAAGAAAGATAAGTAGAAATAAAAAATTTCTGAATTGCTCTATCTAGCAAAAAGATAGGGTTAGGCAGTTGACGTTGTTGCTGTTGCGATCGCTGTTTTTCTATCCACTCTAAAATCTGATTATAAACACGAGTTGCTCGATATCCCACCCTATCCCATCGAGAAAAAGTTTCTATGGGTAGTAAGCGTGGATGTGTAATATCTGGATAAAAGCAATGATCCGCTAATAAACCTGCCCGGACTGGATCTATATCATTATTCTTTTGTAAATTTTCCTGACCATCTATTTCTTTTTCCCTTTTAGTAATTGACCTCTGACTTAATACCACCAGCATTTCTGCCACAGCATTACGATCTACTAGACGACCCAAACCTGGATAAACTAAAGTTAAAATACTTAACAATGCTCGGATCATCGGATAGCTTATTAGAGGACGTTGTTCTTTGAGAGATTCCACAGCAATTCCAGCATGGTTTAGAATTGAAATCAAACTATAACGAGCGATCGCATCTAAACCAGGAGCTATTATTGCTACTTCTTCAGGTTTTACTATACCCAAATTTATATCTTTAACGATCACCTCTGCTGTTTCTCGTAATAAAGCTGCCCGCGATCTAGTTTCAATGGATTGAAAATAAGCTGGAAGTTGATAAATAGAAGTATTCAAGTAATCATCGACGACTAATTCGACAATAGGTTCCCCTATTTCTTGTGCTAAATTCTGAGCTGCCTCCAATGCTTCTATTTGACAGCCTTTCTGTAGTTGTGCTAGATATTCCGGGTCAGCCCCCAAACCTAATCTAATTGCACCATCAGGATTATAAGTGAAAACACCTACAGCTCCATGATCTAACAGAAAGTCGAACAACTGATAAGTTATGGCAGGATATTCATCCACATCATCTGCCAATACAAACGGATAACGATGAATTAAATGTTGCTGATAGGTAGAGTTTGGCAGTAGATACCGCCAGTACAACTCCGTAATTATTCCGTAAGTTAGCAAACCTCTTTGACAACACCAATGTTGCCACTGTTGCAGTAATTCTACTATATTGGCATAAAAATTTTCTAGGGTACTTGGTGAACCAGCCCCTACTTCCTCAAATCCCTGTTGTAAAATCATGCCGATTTCTTCTGTGGGCGTGCAACTGAAAGCAGCCAACTGAAATAAGTCTAGAGTTCGACGTATCATCCGCTCTAGACTTACTCCTGGCTGTTGTAGTTTCTCTATCTGAGGACGCCAAAATCTGCTAGCAAGTTCCTGTTCTGTTTCGGGGCGTAGTCGTAAAGGAAATTGTCCCCTCAAGTCCAAAGCTTGGATTAGCAATGGCCAGAATAAGATGACCTCATCCTCAAAAAAACCTAATGGGGTAGTTGAGTGATAGGGGTATTGTTCTGATGTGGCCTCGAAAATTCGGTCCATCAAATTAATCCGGTTCTCTGCATTAGCGGCCAAGATTAAGATTTGGGGTTCAGTATGTTGGAAGTTCCCTATTTGATCGTGGTCTTGCTGGAGCCTAGTGGCAGCTATATCACTTTGAGAATTTTCTGGCCTTACTGTGGGGAAAACTTGATTGAGGGGAGATTGAATCTGTTGGCCTTTGATGCAGAATTCTTCTATTAGTCGATTTGTTTTACCGCTAAGAGTTGGCCCTGTAATCCAAAGAGAAGAAGATGGCAATTTCAGCTATCCTTTGTCTGGTTAAGAAACTAGATTATATTACAGAATTATTTGTGTTGATGCTATGTTTATAGTTCGTATTTTTCTTTCTGTTAGTTAATCCTAGTATCCCAGTCTAAAAACTATAACGTTGTAGTTTTTTGTCAGAATTTTCTCTTGCTTAGTATCAGTAAAATTAAGACTAGAGAGTTTTTAGTTAGGGAGTCTATCTCAAAACTGTAACGTTGGAGTTTTTTCTCAGAATTTTCTTTTGCTTAGTATCAGTAAAATTAAGACTAGAGAGTTTTTAGTTAGGGAGTCTATCTCAAAACTGTAACGTTGGAGTTTTTTCTCAGAATTTTCTTTTGCTTAGTATCAGTAAAATTAAGACTAGAGAGTTTTTAGTTAGGGAGTCTATCT